>CABUGI010000005.1 GCA_902491055.1 uncultured Collinsella sp.
CATCGTCGGATTGGTATTCGGTTACGGTCGCCGTGGGGAACAGACTTTCAAGTGCATTTTTGTTGATAAACGATGATTTGGTACAGGCGATGCTCTGAAGGTCTTTGTTCAGGTCGCTACCGGTGTGGATGGCGGTGAGGGACATGGTCCCCAACGATACCGACTGCACAACGCCTGTTTGCTCGGCAAACCAGTAATCTCGGTATACCGGCAGCGCGACGTCTATGCTTCCCTTTGACAGGGCCTTTGACATCATCTTGTAGCTATCAAAGGCGACGGTTTTGACCGTAATGCCAAATTTATCGTGCAACGTCGTCGCAAGCGATGCGAGCGAGCCTTCCATTTTGCCGTCTTCGTCTTCGTTGCAGTAGGGGAGTTTGCCCGTAATGTAGCCGAGCGTGATGGTGTTGTTGTTCGCCTTGAGCCAGGCGCGCTCATCGCCGGTGAGCGAGGATGATCCGCTGTTTTGCGCTGAATAGTTCGATTTGACCTCGTCGTTATAGCGGGGGTTGACGCGGTTGATTGCCGCCATTGCGGAGTTGATGTTGTCCATCAGGTCGGGGCGGCTTTTGGGAACGGCAAAGTAGTAGTCGCTCGAACCGACGTAGAACATGGGCGACGCCTCGGGCGACGAAATGGTGTCGTTCATGATGATGGCGTCGACCTCGCCGTTTGCGAGCGCGTCAAAGAGAACGGAGCCTCCGTCATACCCCCTGTATGTGCAGGCGATTCCCTCGTTGGCGAGCCACTGCTGGCCGACGATGGTTTGCATAACACCGGAGTTGTAACCGATGGTGAGACCCTGGAGTGCTTGAGGGTCACCCTTGGCCAGGTCGTCACGGTCGGGCCTGGCGTAGATGTAGTAGCGCTCGGTGCCCTCGGGGTTCGAGGAAAAGAGCAGCTTTTGGGCGCGTTCCTCGGAGTAGGAGATGTTGGGCATGAGGTCGATCTCGCCTACCTCGAGCATGTCCATAAGCTCGGTGAAGGTGCCGGAGACGTATTCGTACCGCCAGCCGGGCGTGTAGTACGACAGGGTCTGGAGGTACTCGTAACCCCATCCCGAGAGACGCTCGCCGGGGGTGCCGTTTTGGAAGCCCTCGTTGTTGACGAGCCAGCCGACGCGGACCGTCTTGACTGGCTGACTAGAGTCATCGGCAAAAGCCTGGACAGGCGCGATGGAACTCAGTGCGGCAAGCGCGGCAAGCACAATGGCCAGGGCGCGACATATAACTGAACGAAGGACAGTGGCAGCTCTCACATGCAATCCTAACGAATCGAGACAATACCGCATAAGGATACCAGCTCAGCCTGCCCAGTCGGCAGCTGTACCGCTAAACGCTCCCGCCCGGCAGTCATCGGGGACGTTCTTAAACGACTAGTCATTGGGGACGTTCTTGTTTGACTGGTCATTTAAGAACGTCCCCAATGACTAGTTCCGTTTGCTGGGGAGGCGTGGGACAATACCGAGCGAACGTGATTGGTTGTCCGTGGAAGGGGTCGCGATGAAAAAGCTCAGGACGCTTGCCGATGTGCTGCGACAGGCTGGCTTTGCACGCATTACGGGCCTGTTTCTTATTTTCTATCTGCTTTGCTCGACGGCTGTCTGGCTGTCCGAGCCCACGACCCTCACGTTTGGCGATGGCCTGTGGTTTAGCTTTGAGACCGTCTCGACCATCGGCTTTGGCGATATCCCCGCCGAAACGCCGGTTGCCCGCGGCATTACCGTCGTCTTGAGCGTTATCAGCATTTTCTACATCGCCATGCTTACGGGCGTGGCGGTGAACTACTGCAATACGCTTATCAAGATGCGTCAAAAGGACACCATGGCGCGCTTTATGAATGATCTGGAGCATTTGGAAGAGCTCGATCGTGACGAGCTCGCCGATCTGTCACGCCGCGTGCGCGAGTATCGTCGACGCCAGCGCTAAGACGAACGTCGTGCGCCACAACAGGGGGGACAAATATGAACATCACCGTGTACCTGGGTGCCAACGCTGGCAATGACCCGGCGTTTCTGCCTGCAGTGCGAGAGCTCGGCACGTGGATTGGCTCCAACGGCCACGCGCTGGTATACGGCGGCTCCAAGTCGGGCCTGATGGGTGCGCTTGCCGATAGCGTACTCGAGGCAGGCGGACATGTGACGGGTGTGGAGCCGAGCTTTTTTATCGAGGCAGAGTTTCAACACGACGGAATCGACGACCTTATCGTGACGAGCGATATGGCGGAGCGCAAGGCCAAGATGATCGAGCTCGGCGATGCGTTCATCGCATTTCCGGGCGGCACGGGCACGCTCGAGGAGATTGCCGAGGTTATGTCCGCGGTGTCGTTGGGGCACCTGAGCTCTCCGTGCATCCTGTATAACCTGGACGGTTACTACAACGACCTCAAGGCGTTGCTCGGGCACATGATTGATAAGGGGCTTTCGAGCCCGAGGCGCCAGCACGGCATCTACTTTGCCGACGATTTGCGCGAGATTGCCTCGATTATCAACGGATAAGTCTTGAGCCTGCCCCACTATGGCTCCCAATGGTGCCGTTTGCGGCGCAGGTGGTTGGCTCGTTCGGGCAACGCTCGCTCTACAATAAAACGTATCTATGTCGACTTTGACCGCGGGAGGACCCGATGGATAACCTTGCCAAACCCACGAACCGAGCGCTGTTTTTGGTCAGCGTTGCCGTGACCGGTGCACTCGCGGGTGCCGCAGTCTGGCTGTTCTTTTTTGCGATGGAGCACGGTATCGACTATCTATGGACCGAGATTCCGCACGCGCTGGGCGTCGCTTCGCCCGAGCTTGCCAGCGGCCCGTTTGGCTTTCTGCCGTACCCGTTTTTTGTCTGCCTGCTGGGCGGCCTGTTAATCGGTCTGTACGAAAAGATGACAGGCACCAAGACCGATGACCTCAACCAGGTGATGGCTAAGGTTAAGCAAGACGGGCGCTACCCGTACGACAACCTGGGCAAGCTTTCGCTCGCGGCATTGCTGCCGCTGCTGTTTGGCGGAAGCATTGGACCGGAGGCCGGCCTGACCGGCGTTATCGCCGGTCTGTGCAGCTGGGTCGGCGACCGCATGCGTCGCTTTGGCGCCGAGTTTAGGGAGCTCACGTTGCTGGGCACCCAGGCTGCCCTGACGGCGCTCTTTACCGCGCCCGTCTTTGGCTTTGTGGCGCCGCTTGCCGGTAGCACCGACGGCCAGGGTGAAGACGCCGACGATGAGTCCGCGTCCGGCGAGATCACCATCAAGCTGCCCAAGGCGCAAAAGACGGTGGTCTACGGTATTGCGATTGCCGGCGGTCTGGGCACCTACCTGCTGCTTGGACAGCTTGTGGGCGGCGGCATGGGCATGCCCAGGTTCGAGTCCGCCGAGGTGGGCAACCTAGAGCTTACCTGGCTCGTCCCTCTGTCGTTGATCGGCACCGTCTGCGGATGGCTGTACTTTGTCTCTGAGCATGCGAGCGAGGCACTGTCTCACGCAATAGGGGAGCGTCCTGTCGTCAAGGCCATGCTAGCCGGTCTGGCGCTCGCCATCTGTGGCACGGTTCTGCCCTACACCATGTTTGCCGGCGAGACCCAGGCCGACGTGCTCATGGAAACCTACCTGACCATTCCCGCTGGCGTGCTTATCGCGACCGGTCTTGTTAAGGCCATGCTGACGCCCGCCCTCATCAACCTTGGTTGGCGTGGCGGCCACTTCTTCCCGGTTATCTTCTCGGGTGTGAGCCTGGGCTACGGCCTTGCCATCCTCACCGGCGCCGATCCGGTCTTTTGCGTCGCCGTCTGCACGGCATCGACGATGGGTGCGGTCATGCGCCAGCCGGTCATGGTCGTGGGCCTGCTGCTCATGTGCTTCCCACTCAAGGGTATCGTCTGCATGATCATTGCGGCCGTCATCGCCGCCGGCATTCCACTGCCCAAGCCGCTGCGCAAGTAGTACAGTGGCGCACGCCGGGGACATGCCCTTTGCCACGGATTTGCGGGGAGGGGGGCGATCGCGTCCTTCGCGGATTGAGACTCGTGTGGCTACAGATCGCGTACTCGATAAACCTTGGTGCTGACGGTGCAGCTGATTGCGCATAGTGCGAGCGCCAGTACGGCAATTCCTGCACACAGACAGCCAAGGACGGCAGGATCGGGATTCGCTCCGGCAATCGACATGAGCCAGTTGCTGATGGGGTTGGAGGAGCTCAACGTGGCAATGGCAAGGCACCAGAGCAGGGCAAACAGGCCAACGGATAGGCGCAGTGCCTCCATGTGTCCAAATCGGAAGAACAGCGGCTGTGCCAAGAACACCATCATGAGGGAGATGAGCATCGATGCTGCCGAGGCAATTGCGATCTCAAAGATGGTTTGTCCTGTCGAGGCCACGCCCACGCTGTTGAAGAACGGAAGGGCGATGATGTTCAAAAGCACGGCGGCGCAGGCCATGATGGCCGAGAAGACAACGATGCACAGGTAGCGTGCGCAAATAATGTCTTTGCGCGTGAGAGGCAGCGTTGCCCGATAACGCTCCCATCCGTTTTGATTGTCGAAGCCGGCCAGCGAGCTCATGACCATGATGGGCGACATGGCGCTGACCGCGCAGGCGCCGGCGCTCATGCCGGAATCGCCATCCGACGCGTTGGCAAGGGTTAGCACGACGAAGATGAACAGGCCGACGCCCGCGATGCTCGGGGTGAGCGTGCGAACGATGGCGAGCTCGGACATAAAGGCGCGTTTCATTTCGAAGCCCCTTTCAGCATGAGGCGCAGATAGTCATCAATGGTTGCCCGATCGCAGGGAATCTCGGGAAAGGCCTCGAGCGTTTCGCGACGGTTGGGCACGAGCACGTCCACGCTATAGGCGTGGTGGACGGCACGGGCGCCTTCGACGCAAGCCATAAGCTCGGCGGCCTGTGCTTGGGTACAGTGGGCGATGCCGGCGCGGTCGGTAATGTCCTCGCGCGGCAGGTCAAAAATAATCGAGCCATTATCGATGCAGACGACGCGGTCGGCGGCGCGATCGAGGTCGGACGTAATGTGGCTCGAGAGCAGCACGCTGCGCTGACCGTCAGAAACAAAGGCGAGTAGCTCATCGAGCAGCTCCTCACGTGCCATGGGGTCGAGGCCTGCGGTGGCTTCGTCCAAAACGAGCAGCTTGGCCTTGTGGCTGAGTGCGCAGGTAAGCTGAAGTTTCATGCCCATGCCGCGGGAGAGGTCCTTGACCTTTGTCTTGGGATCGAGGCCAAATCGGTCGATGAGGCTGGCGAAGGTGTCGTGGCTCCAGGTGGGGTACGCCGGGCTTACGAGTGCCTCAACTTCGGTCACCTTGAGTGTGGAAGGGAAGGGGCATGTGTCCAGCACGAGGCCGACACGAGTGCACAAGCAGCGCTGCGCTTCATCGGGCGCGTCGGCGCCACAGCGCTGCCCAAACAGGTACACTTCGCCTGCATCGAGCTTTATAAGCCCGAGGGCAGCTCGAATCGTCGTTGTTTTGCCAGCACCGTTGGCACCAACAAAGCCGACGATCTGGCCAGGCTCCACGGCAAGCGTGACGTCGCGCAGCGAAAAGCGGTCGCTCACACGGCGTGAGATACCTTTGAGTTCTAGCAAGTTTTGCATGGTATAGCCTTTCTTGCAGATGGCTACTGCATGGTTTCAGGGGCTACCAGGTCGAGCATCTCGTGCAGCTTGTCGCGCGTGACGCCCAAGGCTTCGGCTTGGCTTGCCGCTTTCGCAAGCAGCTCTTCGATATGGCAGAGCTGGTTTTCACGCAAGAGCTCCTGGTTGCCCTCGGCGACAAAACAGCCCTTGCCCTGCACGGTGCAGATAAACCCGAGCTGCTCCAGGTCGGCGTAGGCGCGCTTGGTGGTGATGACGCTCACGCCAAGATCGCTCGCGAGCGCACGGATGCTGGGGAGTTTGGCTCCCGCAGCGAGCGTGCCCGAAAGGATCTGAGCTTTGACCTGCGAGGATATCTGTTCGTAGATGGGCTTGTCGCTCGAATTGGATAGGATGATGTCCACAGCGGCTCCTTAGCTGTTGGGCTACACGTGTATATAACCGGTAAGCACAGTATATATACACTATGCACAGTTACGCAA
Source organism: uncultured Collinsella sp. (assembly GCA_902491055.1). Lineage (GTDB taxonomy): Bacteria > Actinomycetota > Coriobacteriia > Coriobacteriales > Coriobacteriaceae > Collinsella. The sequence continues at coordinate 6,076 of CABUGI010000005.1, forward strand.
GAGGTAAATACGGATTGTCCGCTCGTTCATTCATCTCAATCTGTAACATCTGGAACCGATTTGGACGGCTACCTGTTACAGATTGAGATTTTGCTGGCGGGCCCCACCTGGTTGTCTCAATCTGTAACAACTGGAGAAGATTTTGCTGCTAGATGTTACAGATTGAGATCTTTCTGGGACGCCCACCTGTTTGTCTAAATCCGTAACAGGTAGAGGTTCAAAAACCGTCTAGATGTTACAGATCGAGACAAACTGCTGCGGAGTGCCGCCATCGACTGCTACCCTAGGCCCCAACTGATGAATTTGTCCTGATAGGTGCCCTAGAGCGGGATTTCGCGGCTACAATAGGGCGGTTACATCGACGTAATGCACTCAATGCAAGAAAGGATCCGCATGGCAAGCCTGTCGGATGAAATCTCGTCGCGCCGCACATTCGCGATCATCAGCCACCCGGACGCCGGTAAGACCACGCTTACCGAGAAGCTGCTGCTCTATACCGGCAGCATCCAGACCGCCGGCTCGGTCAAGGGCAAGAGCTCGGCCAAGCATGCCGTCTCGGACTGGATGGACATCGAGAAGGAGCGCGGTATTTCCGTTACCTCCTCGGTGCTGCAGTTCACCTACAACGGCGCCTGCGTCAACATCCTCGATACCCCCGGCCACCAGGACTTCTCGGAGGATACCTACCGTACCCTTATGGCCGCCGACGCCGCGGTCATGGTCATCGACGGCGCCAAGGGCGTCGAGGCCCAGACCAAAAAGCTCTTTAAGGTCTGTACGCTGCGCCACATTCCCATCTTCACCTTTGTGAACAAGCTCGACCACGAGGCTCGCGATCCGTTTGAGCTCATGGAAGAGATCGAGAACGTTCTGGGCATCAACACCTATCCCATGAACTGGCCGATCGGCAGCGGCCGCAACTTCCGCGGCGTGTTCGACCGTCAGACCCGTCGCGTTATCGCCTTCGAGGGCGACGGTCACGCCAACGCCACCAAGAAGGTCGCCGAGGTCGAGGCCGAGCTGGGCGATCCTTCCATGGACGAGCTCATCGGCGAGGAAAACCATAAGAACCTGATGGACGACATCGAGCTGCTCGATGGTGCCGGCGACGAGCTCGATTTGGATGCCGTGGCCTGCGGCAAGCTGAGCCCGGCGTTCTTTGGCTCGGCGCTCACCAACTTTGGCGTGGAGCCCTTCCTCAAGGAGTTCCTGCGTCTGGCCCCGACGCCGCGCGCCTATACCGATACGCTCACCAGCGAGCCGGTCGATCCCTGCCGCGACGACTTTAGCGGCTTTGTGTTTAAGATCCAGGCCAACATGGACAAGAACCACCGCGACCGCATCGCCTTTGTGCGCATTTGCTCGGGTAAGTTCGAGCGCGGCATGGATGCCTTCCACGTGCAGGGCAACCGCAAGCTCAAGCTTGCCACGGGCACGTCGATGATGGCCGATGACCGCGCCATTGTGGACGAGGCGTACGCGGGCGATATCGTGGGCCTGTTCGATCCGGGTATCTTTAGCATCGGCGATACCGTGTGCTCTGGCAAGCGCCACGTGCAGTATCCGCAGATTCCGACGTTTGCCCCCGAGATGTTCGCTCGTATTACGCAGGTTGACACGCTCAAGCGCAAGCAGTTCGTCAAGGGTATGGAGGAGCTTGCCCAGGAGGGTGCCATCCAGATCTTTCGCGAGCTGGGTGCCGGCATGGAGAGCGTCATCGTGGGCGTGGTCGGCGTGCTGCAGTTTGAGGTACTCGAGCGCCGCCTCAAGGCCGAGTACCGTGTTGAGGTTCGTCGCCAGCCGCTGCCCTATACGGACATCCGCTGGATCCAGAACGACCCCGATACCATCGATATCCCGGGCCTTTCGCTCACGCGCGACACGCTGCGCGTCGAGGACATGCGCGGCGGCAAGCTGCTGCTGTTCACGAGCCCGTGGAACGTTGATTGGGCAACCGACCACAACCCCGACCTTATCCTGTCGGAGTTTGGCAACGTAGCCTTTTAACGCATCGGCGCGGTGGTCCTGCGGGGCTTCCGCGCCGTTTGCTTGCCTGATGCCGTGTGAGCGGCTATCATACCCACCGTCGTCTCAAGACCGAGACGTTCGAGCAGTTCGGGTCCGATATCCTGCTCGTTAAACCTAAAACCAAAGGAGTACATAATGATCAAGAAGGTCATGGAGGACTACAAGGTTCTGTTGCGGAGCATTCCCGCGGCAACGGTTTCGCTGTTTTTCGTGAGCGTCATCATGATGAACCTGCTGGCCAACAAAGAGCTTATCAGCCTGCCGTATCTGGCACTCGATTGCGGCTTTGTGGTGAGCTGGGTTTCGTTTTTGTGCCAGGACATGATCTGCAAGCGCTTTGGCGCCAAGGCATCCATCAAAATCTCTATCCTCGCGCTGCTGGTCAACCTGGCCGTGAGCCTGTGCTTTTGGGCATGCTCGCTCACGCCCGGTATGTGGGGCGCCTACTACGACACCGGCATGATCGAGGTCAACACCGCCCTTAACGCCACCATCGGCGGCACCTGGTACGTGGTGCTGGGCTCTTCGCTGGCAATGCTCGTTTCTGCCGTGGTTAACTCCACGCTCAACCAGTCGCTCGGCCGCATGCTCAAAAAGAATAACTTTGCGAGCTTCGCCTTCCGCTCCTATGTGTCCACGGGTGTTGGCCAGTTTATCGACAACTTGGTCTTTGCCATTGTGGTGAGCCACACGTTCTTTGGTTGGACCTGGGTGCAGGTCCTTATGTGCTCGCTGACCGGCGCTGTTGCCGAGCTGCTGTGCGAGGTTTTCCTGAGCCCCGTGGGCTACAAGGTCGTGCGCGGCTGGGAGCGCGAGAATGTGGGCTCCGAGTACCTCGAGCGCCACGCAACCGCCTAAGGAGCAAGTATGCGGGTTTTGATCACGGGTGCTTCGGGCGGTATCGGAGCCGCATGCGTGCAACGATTTTTGGACGAGGGCCACGAGGTCGTGGGCTTTGATTTGCTACCGGCGGCGATCAAACACGAGCGCTACCGCCATCTGATCGTTGATGTTCGCAAGCCGGACGCGTTTCCAGACGATCTTGAACCCCAGGTGATCGTGAACGTTGCCGGTACGCAGGATTCGGCTGACGACATCGCCGCCAACCTGTATGGCACCATCAACGTGACCGAGCGCTACGCCTTTGCGGGGGAGGGGCTTGCCGCCAAGCCGGCGCCGGCTATCAAATCCGTGGTCAATGTGGGGTCGGCGAGCGGGCATACGGGATCGGAGTTTCCTGCCTATGCTGCCAGCAAGGGCGGCGTTATCGCCTACACCAAGAACCTTGCAAACCGCCTGGCACCGCAGGCCATTGCCAACAGTGTGGACCCGGGCGGCGTTATAACGCCGCTCAACCGTTGCGTGATGGAAGACGAGCACCTGTGGAACCAGATTATGGAGCTCACGCCGCTTAAGCGCTGGGCCACCGCCCAAGAGATCGCCGAGTGGATCTACTTTGTGGGCGTGACCAACCGGTTTATGACCGGGCAGAGCCTGCTGATCGATGGCGGCGAGGCCGGCCGCACACAATTTATTTGGCCCGAATAGGAAACGCGCCCGATGGAAAGCCGTCGGGCGCGTTTTTGATGTATCGATTTTTAGCCGAGGCAAGTCCAGTTGACGGGGGTCGAGCCGTGCTGTTCGAGTAGCCGATTGGCAGCGGAGAAGGGGCGCGACCCCATAAAGGCGGGGAGTTCTGCCGTGGCACGGTTGGCCGAAAGCGGCGAGGGGTGCGTGGAGGCCAGACAGAACTTGTCGGTTGCCTTGCCCGTGCCAGTTGCGACGAGCTTACCTTCGACCATCTGCTGGGCAAAGCGGCCCCATGCCAAAAAGACTACCGGCTGGGGCAGCTGGCAGCAGCGTTCGATAATGTAGTCGGTGAGCGTGCTCCAGCCCAGCTTGGCGTGCGAGTTCGCGGCATGCTCGCGCACGGTGAGCGTAGTGTTGAGAAGCAGGACGCCCTGTTGTGCCCATGGCGTTAGGTCTCCTGTGGCGGGAATGGGGTAGCCCAGATCGGCATTGAGTTCCTTGTAAATATTGCGCAGGCTCGGCGGCAACTTGGTTTGCGTCGCGGGGACCGAGAACGACAGCCCCATGGCCTGGTTGGGTCCGTGATAGGGGTCTTGACCCAAGATGACAACCTTGACCTGGTCGGCCGGCGTGTAGGCGAGGGCATTGAGGATGTCGTCTTGTGCCGGGTAGATAGTCTGCTCGGCACGCAAAAGGGCGATGCGCTCGAGCAGCCGGTTCGTAGTGTCACGTACCGGCTGCGGCGCATCGCCCAGCCAAGTTGTTATGTTGCGGTCGCGAGTTGCGCTGTCCATGGGGGCTCCTTTATGGCAGATGCTCTGTTGGCATCTATTGTAAAGGCGCACCGGTTGCCTTTATGTCGGGGCTGCATAAGGAGCGGGGTCTACGAGACGCGCTCGGGCGCTCCTGCCATGCGAGCTTGTCCATGCGCACGAAGGCGCGGGAGCTGCACGGTTGCCGCCATGACGCCGGTGAGGATGAGGGCGGCACTAAAGAAGGCGATGGGGCTCAGGACCTCGCCGACCAGGAAGAACGAGAAGACGGCGGAGCAGACTGGCTCGAGCGAGAAGGCGAAGCCGGTGGTCTCGGCAGGCACGTGGGGCTGCACGAGCGTCTGGGTGATAAAGCCGTAGGCAGAGCAGATGAGTGCGAGCGCAACGACGACCACGATCTCGCTGGGCGTACTGGGAAGCGTGAAGCCGCCAAAGGTGAATGCGGCGATGCCCGAGAACAAGCCGCCAAAGCCCAGCTGCCAAACGCCCAGAGCAAGCGGATTGACTTCTTCGACAAACCGCTTGGCGACAATGATGTGCCCGGCGTAGACAAAGGCGGAGAACAACATGATGAGCGCGCCCGGGTTCAGGCTGGTGAAGTCGGCGCCCGAGAGCAGCAACATACCGCAGGTGACGATGGCAGTGCCGACGAGCACTTTGCGTTCGGGTGCGCGGCGCAGCAGGGCGGCGTTGGCAAACGGCACGATCACGACCGTCAGGCTCTGCAAAAAGCCGGCAGTGGAGGCGGAGGTGAGGCTGGAGCCCAGGCACATGCAGGTGAGCTCGGTTGCCATAATGGCGCCGATGATGGCGGCGCGGACCATAAGGTCACGGTTGATGCGCAACGCGTGCTTGTGGAAGAGCAGCAGGCAAGCCGCAAAGGCGATGATACAGCGCAGCGCAACGATGCTCGTGGCGTTCATGCTGTCCATGCCGATCTTCATGAGGGGGTACGAAAAGCCCCATGCGACGGGAACGGAAAATGAGAGCGCGATTGCTTTTTTGCGATCCATGGGACTCCTTTTGTTACAGAACGGTTTCGCACAAAGGATTCTGCTCCCAGATTTGGATGTAGTAAAGCGAATGTATCTTCAGTATGATTAAGAAATACTAATGTGACAGAAAAACCCTGGCAAAACGTTTTACGGCTGCATTGATGTGGAGGCACGATGGCATCGCGGTATCAGATTGTTTGTATGGTGGTCGATCGCGGCAGTCTTAAGGCCGCGGCGGACGAGTTGGGCTATACGCAAAGTGCGGTGAGCCAGGCCGTCAAGGCGCTCGAGCGCGAGCTGGGCACCACACTTATCGAGCGCGGTAAGCAGGGCGTTTCGCTTACGCGCGACGGTAAACAATATCTGCCGTACCTGCGCCAGATTGTGACCGCCGAGGTCGAGCTCGAGGGCAAGCGCCAGGAGCTGCTGGGGCTTTCGTCGACCGATATTCGCATCGCGACGTTTACTAACGTGAGTCGTACCGTGCTGCCGCGTGTGATCCGCGACTTTGGTGCGCTGCACCCGGGCGTACGCTTCACCCTCAAACAGGGCGATTACACGCGCAACGCTCAATGGGTGCACGATGGCGTGGTTGATTTTTGTTTTACGGCACGCGGATTTACCGCTGGGCTCGAGAAGCGCGTCGTCTATCACGACGAGTTGGTAGCATTGTTGCCGGCCGAGCATCCGCTGACGGCAAAGGAAAAGGTGACACTTGCCGACCTGGCGTCCGAGCCGTTTGTGCTGCTGGATGAGGGCGAACAGAGTCTGGTGCTCGATGCATTCGCAACGCATGGGCTGTCGCCGCACGTGACGAGCGAGGTGACCGATGACTACACCATCATGGCGATGGTGGAGGAGGGCCTAGGCGTGAGCATGCTCTATCGTCGTACTGTGGAGGGCATGCGAGCCGATATTCGTGTGCGGCCCATCGTGCATGCCCCCTCGCGCGACGTGGTGGCCGCCTGGCGCAGCTGGGATACCATGCCCATCGCCACGAGGCGCTTTATCGACTATATGAGCTCGCATATTGTCAATTAATGACTGGCGTGGCGTTGAGTGCGGTGTTTAGCGGGCTGTCGCTTTGGCTTTGGTGGCGCGATAGGTGCGTGCCGGGTGGCAGAGCAATACCGCCACGACCATAAAGAATGCCGTGGTGCCCAGGCTGATGGGGTAGACCATCATGATGTTCGCAAAGGTGCGGAAGTGCGGGAACACACAGAACACCCAATAGAAGCGGATGCCGCAGACGCAGATCATGGTGATGAGGGCGGGCATGAGCGAGATACCAAAGCCGCGCAGGTAGCCTGACATGTTTTCGTAGAACATGCTAAAGGCGTACGCCGGGAAGATCGAACATACGCGGATATAGCCGATCGAGACGATGTTGGGATCGCTGTTGAACAGCGACAAGATCTCGCGCCCCAGGCCGACAATAACGATAATTGTGGTGAGCGCGACGATACCGCCTTCGACTAGGCAGACCTTGAGCGTCTTGGTGCAGCGGTCGATCTGGCGGGCACCGTGGTTTTGTCCCACAAAGGTGGTGCAAGCCTGGCTAAAGCTGTTGAGCAGGTTGTAGCACACGTACTCTAGACTCATGGCGGCGCTCGATGCCGCCATGACTTCGGTGCCCAAGCTGTTGATGGCAGACTGGATGATGATGTTGGCGACAGCAAAGACGGCGCTTTGGATGCCGGCGGGCAGGCCGATCTTGACGATGCGCTTGAGGGCGACGGGGTTGATAGCCAGGTCGCGTAGGGTGACGCGGACGACGGAGTCGGTCTTGAGCAGGCGGATAAAGAGTGTAGCGGCACTGACGGTGTAGGCGATGGCGGTGGCGATGGCGACGCCCGCGACGCCCCAGTGGAGTACGGGGACAAAGATGAGATCCAGGCCAATGTTGAGGACGGTGGACACGGCAAGCGCCTGCAGCGGCATGCGAGTGATGCCGACGGAGCGGAAGATCGCGGCCTCAAAGTTGTAGAGCAAGATCGAGGGCATGCTAAGCAAAAAGACGCGCAGGTAAAGCGAAGCGAGCGGCATGGTTTCGGCGGGAACGTTGAGGGCGGCGAGCATGGGCTCGGCAAAGATCTCGCCCAGCGCGATGACGACAAAGCCCACGAGCGCCATTAAAATCGAGGTATGGACGGCGCGTTTGACCATGTTCTGATCGTTGCGGCCGATAGCGTTGGCGATGACCACGTTGGAGCCAAGCGATATGCCAATAAACAGGTTGAGCATAAGACTGGTAAGCGGAACATTGGAGCCGACCGCCGCCATGGCGAGGGTTCCCTGGTCGCCCGAGAAGTTACCGATGATGACCGTGGCGATGAGGTTCGATAGCTGCTCCAAGATGCTCGTGGCGGCCACGGGGAAGGCGAACAGGGGAATATTGCGCCACAGCGAGCCGGTTGTCATGTCAATGTGCTTAGATGCGGTATCAGCCATACGCTCTCAATCTCTAACATGCTCTTTCGTGCTTATTTGCGCAGACGATGATACTCCTAATCGACTAGTCATTGGGGACGTTCTTAAACGACTAGTCATTTAAGAACGTCCCCAATGACTAGGTGGGGAAGGCGTGCGACAATGGTGGGCGTTGTGTTGTTCGCGCTAAGGAGTTGCCATGTTGTTGTGTCCCGTTTGCCATGAGCCGTTGGCGGACAATGAGCGCGGTGCTGCATGCGCGGGCGGACACCGGTTTGACCGTGCGCGCGAGGGCTATCTATACCTCCTACGCTCGTCCAAGAGCGGCGACTCCATGGGCGATCCCAAGTCGCAGGCACGCAGCCGTCGCGACTTTCTGAACCGCGGTTACTATGCGCCGTTGCGCGATGCGATGGTCGGGCTGGTGCGCAAGCAGGTGTCTGGGCGTGCTGCATCTACGAGCAGTCCCATGTCGCTGCTCGATATTTGCTGCGGCGAGGGCTATTACACGAGTGCCATGGGCGCGGTGCCGGGCGTGGATGCCTACGGTTTCGACCTGGGCAAGGAGATGGTGCGCCTGGCCGCCAAGCGCGGCGATGCGACCTATTTTGTGGCCAACATGAAGGATATCCCCGTGGCCGATGGCGCCTTCGATATGGTAACCGAGCTCTTTGCCCCCTTTAACGAACGCGAGTTTGCCCGAGTGCTGGCGCCGGAGGGTTCGCTCTACACCGTGGTGCCGGGTGCCCGCCATCTGTTTGGGCTTAAGGAAGTGCTCTACGATACTCCGTACCTTAACGACGAGAAGCTGCCGCAGACCACCGAGCTCGAGTTGGTCGGAACGCAGCGGGCGTCTGCGAATATTACGCTTCAGACCCAGGCCGACATCGAGGCGTTGTTCCAGATGACGCCGTACTACTACCGCACACGCCCTGCCGACAAAGAACGCCTGGCAAATTTGGACACCCTTCAAACCGATATCGACTTCATCATCGCCGAGTACCGCCACTGACCTGCCAAAAAGGGACAGGTTTATTTTGGTAGGTTTTATCTGGACAAACGTAAAGGGCCGACCACGTTGCTGCGCGATCGGCCCTTTTTAGTTGCTTGGCTGCAGAGGTTATGAGAAGCGAGCGCTTATAGGCGGTCCTTGTTCTCGGCCTTAACGGCGTGTGCCTGCTGAACAAAGAACAGGTCGTACACCACGATGACAAAGGCGCCATAGTTGATGGCATCGCCGCCAAACGCGGGAAGCGTGAGCACCGCTTGGGCAAGCGTGGCGACCGCGGCAACAATACCGAGCTTAAACGCGCCGTCCACCTGCGAAGGCTTGTTGGCGCCCTTGATACCGGCGACGCCTGCGGCAAGGTCGACGAGACCCTTGGCGATAAGCACGACCGCTGCGAGCGTGGCGTACGAACCGTACGTGGAATCGAGACCGCCCGTGGCGATACCGACGCCGGCGGTGACGAGGCTGGCGATGCCCAAAACAAAGTAGATGAGAGCAAGGATTTTGAGAGTCTTGCGAGTGAAGCTCATGGCTGGTCCTTTCGATACGAGTACGCCAACCTGGCGCACCTCATGTGCTGCACATATGGTGAAGCACATTGTAGTTCAACGGGGCGATGCACGCGTTTGAAAGCGTCTCTTGCCTGCACGGTCCAACCTTTCAAAAAGGAAAGCCAGCTGTAAGGCAAATCGATGGCAGCCCATGTGCGGCGCTGCGATGATGAGGCCGTAACAAGGAGCTGGTCTCAAGGAGGAGTCATGATGTACGGAGCAGGGCAAGTGCGTGAGCCGCGGTCGTTGGGAAGGCGCATGGGCGATTCCGTGATCGCTGCCGTGTGCACGGGATTGATGGCGGTACTTTGCATTGCGATGCTGTGGGCCATGTCGCATGTGGGACAATAGCGGACGGTTGGGTGCTGACATAAACGGCGCTCACGTATTCGTTTTGCTTGTTAAGGAGTACCCATGGGCGTCGTCGATCCCTTTTCTGTTGCTCGGGCCGCGGGGCTTGAGCTGACCGGGACGTCCGAGGGCCTCACGCTTACCGACGGCACGATGGAGCTGCGTGCCGATTTTGGCCGCATGCTTCCACGTCTCAAGCAGGGTCGTCTGCAGCAAGAGCTGCTGGTAAAGGCTGCGCGCGCAAAAGGCATTGAGTGCCCATGGGCGATTGATGCCACGGCGGGCTTTGGCGAGGATTCGCTGCTGCTGGCGGCAGCGGGCTTTACCGTCGATCTGTATGAACAGGATTGCGTGATTGCGGCGCTCCTCAAGGATGCCTTGGATCGCGCGGCAGATGATCCGGCGCTTGCGGTTGCCGTGTCGCGTATGCGCTTACATGCGGGCGAGGACAGCATTGCTGGCCTTCGCCATACAGCTGAGCTGATCGGGCAGGGCGAGCTTGCCGCTCCCGATGTGGTGTATCTGGACCCCATGTTTCCCGAGCGCACCAAGAGCGCGGCGGTGAAAAAGAAGTTCCAACTCTTGCACCAGTTGGAACAGCCGTGTGCCGATGAGGAGGCGCTGGTCCAGGCAGCGCTTGCGGCGCGCCCGCGCAAGGTCGTTATCAAGCGGCCGGTGAAGGGCCCGCTGCTTGCCGGCGTTAAGCCGAGCTATCAACTTGCGGGCAAGGCCGTTCGTTACGATGTTTTGGTGCCACCGCGCCCGTAGCTTTCGTGCGATGGCTGGCACTCTGTCAATGCCGTGCCGATGCAGCGCTTATTTCCAAGGGTGCGACGTCAGGTGCCATCCACCGCAGTATTCGCATTTGTAGCAGGCCAAACCGCGCCGCCCACGGTTTTCGCAGTCGGCCATAACTGCCTCGGCCTCGGCACGCGTGTCGTAACGGTTTTTGCGCTCGCACGACTTGTAGCGCCAGGCTTCATCGCGCTCGGCGTCCAGGGCGTCGCGGCGCTCGTCCTCGCGCGCAAACAGGTCGCTCATATCGCCGCCGGTGGCAGCGCCCAAAAACTCGCTTTTGGCCTTTGACCAGGCGGCTCGCTTTTTGCTTCCCATCTGCTTCGCGCCCCTCTCCAAACGTTGGTATCATTGCTCAATCAAAGTGATACCAATAAACGTGAGGTCGCCGCGTGATGATCAGAAAAACCCTCGATACCGACATTCCCGCTGTCATGGCTATCTATGACACGGCCCGCGCCTTTATGCGCGCGCATGGCAACGCCACGCAGTGGCCCGAGGGCACGCCTTCTGCCGAGCAGCTGGCTGCCGATATCGCCGCCGGTGGCAGCTATGTGTGCGAAGTCGACGGCCGCGTGGTGGCGACGTTTGCCTTTTTGCCGGGTCCGGACGAGTGCTATGACGCAATTGAGGACGGTCAATGGCGTAGCGACGCTCCGTACGCCGTGCTGCACCGTGTGGCATCCGACGGCACCGTGCACGGTATCGCGGCTGCGTTGTTTGCCTTTGCCAAGGAGCGTGCCGATCACCTGCGCATCGACACGCATCAGGACAACCTGCCCATGCAGGGTGCCATCTTAAAGGCTGGCTTTGAGCGTGCCGGTATCGTCTATGTGTCCGACGGCACGGCGCGTGTCGCGTTCGATTGGCTGCGCGAGGCGTAAAAGCAGGGGCGCGTGTCAACAATTCGCACGAACGAAAATGGCCCGGGCGGGGCCATTTTCGTTCGCTGCGCTGATTTGCAAGCCGGCTTTCGCAAGGCGCGAACCTACGAAAATCGCCGCGCGGCAACGCGGGGCGATGAGCTCGGTCGGGGGATAGGGCCCGCTTCGCCCGCCGGCCCGTAAATTGTATCATCCAGTGTGGAGCGTGAACGCCCGTTGCCGCGTGCGATGGGCTTGTAATAAAAGGAGAGCCATGTCGAAGCAAGCGGTCGTTGGAATCTTGGCGCATGTCGATGCCGGCAAGACCACGTTGGCCGAGGCCATGCTGTTCAACGCGGGTCGCATCCGCAAGCGCGGCCGCGTGGACGATGGCGATTCGCATCTGGATACGAACGCGATCGAGCGCGAGCGCGGCATTACGATCTTCTCGTCGCAGGCCGTACTCGATCATGGCGATACCCACGTCATGCTCGTGGATGCGCCGGGGCATGTCGATTTTTCTGCCGAGGCGGAGCGCACATTGCGCGCGCTGGACTACGCGATTTTGGTTGTGGGTGCCAACGATGGCGTGCAGGGGCATACCGAAACTCTGTGGCGCCTGCTTGCGCGCTATGACATTCCGACGTTCATCTTTATCAACAAAATTGATTTGGAGAATCCCGGTCGCGATATTTTGCTGGCACAGCTCGGGCAGCGTCTTTCCGAAGGCTGCCTGGATGCCAACGAACTGCTGGCGGGCGGCGCCGTTCAGGAGGACGCTGCCGCGTTGGACGAGGCGGCGCTCGAGGAGTTTCTTGAAGCGGGCGAGCTTTCTGTCGCAACGCTGTCGCGCATGGTTGCCGAGCGCAAGCTCTTTCCCTGCTTTGCCGGCTCGGCGCTCAAGGACCAAGGCGTGGACGAGCTGCTGGATGGCATATGCGCGCTGATGCGCGAACAGGCGTGGCTCCCGGAGTTTGCCGCGCGCGTCTATCGTGTCAGCCGCGGGGATCGCGGCGAGCGTTTGGCTTGGGTTAAAGTGACCGGCGGCACGCTGCATGCCAAGCAGATGATTGACGGACGTTCCGGTGCCGAGGCATGGGAGCAGAAGGTCGATCAGGTACGCATCTATAACGGCGAGAAGTATGAGCTTGCCCAAGAAGTTGCTGCTGGCGGTATTTGTGCCGTGACGGGTCTTGCGCACGTTCGCCCGGGGGACGCCCTGGGCGCGGAGCCCGCGGGCGATGCGCCCGTCATTGCGCCGGTCCTCACCTATACGGTGCTGCCGGGCGAACACGACGTCCATACGGTGTTCAAAGCGTTGGCTGAGCTGGCGGATGAAGACCCCATGCTCGGCGTAAGCTGGAATACGCATCTTGAACAAATACATCTGCAGCTCATGGGAGCGGTGCAGCTCGAGGTCGTGCAGCGCGTTCTTGCCGATCGTTTTGGCCTTGCGGTCGAGTTTGAGTCTGGCGGCATTCTCTATAAGGAGACTATTTCGCAGCCGGTCGAGGGCGTGGGCCACTTTGAGCCACTGCGCCACTATGCCGAGGTGCATCTGCGCCTGGAGCCGTTGCCGGCGGGCTCGGGCGTGCAGTTTGGCACCGTGACCTCGACCGACGAGCTCGATCTTAACTGGCAGCGTCTGGCGCTCACCAACGCCATGGAGCGCGATCATCTGGGTGCGCTGACCGGCTCGCCCATCACCGATGTGCGCATTACGCTCACGGGTGGCCGCGCGCATGCCAAACACACCGAGGGCGGCGATTTTCGCCAGGCCACGTACCGCGCGATTCGCCAGGGGCTCATGCAGGCGCGTGAGGCCGGCGCGGCGGTGCTGTTGGAGCCGTGGTATCGCTTTGAGCTCGAGGTGCCGGGGGAGTGCGTGGGCCGGGCGCTCTCGGATGCCACGCGCATGGGTGCCGAGTACGAGCCGCCGACGATGGCGGGAGACCGGGCGAAGCTTGTGGGTCGCGTGCCGGCATCTGAGGTGCAGGATTACGCGCTGGAGGTGGCTGCCTACACGAGTGGTCGTGGGCATCTGTACCTGGAGTTCGCCGGCTATGCGCCTTGCCATGATGCCGAGTGCGTAATCGAGACGGCCGCCTATGAGCCCGAGGCCGATCTGCCCAACACGCCCGACTCGGTCTTTTGCTCTCACGGCACCGGCTACACGGTCAAATGGTACGACGTACCCGCCGCAGCTCATGTAAAGGTCGATCCCGCCACCTTCCGCCCCTGGCGAGCGGCGGACGCCGAGTTTTTCGGCCATAGGTGATAGAGGGTCAGTCTCTTTGCCGCATCCTGTTGGTATAACTCGGTATAAGTTGGTATAACTGTTACCAGGGTTTGCCAATCTGAGGAGGCCGACATGAATCCAAATCCCTTTAAGCCCACGGCTGGCAAGCGGCCTCCGATACTCATCGGTCGCGAGTCGGTCATCGAGGATTTTGAGGAAGGGCTCGATAACGGCGCCGGAGCGCCGGGTAGGCTCATGCTCATTACGGGAAATCGCGGCTGCGGCAAGACGGTTCTCCTGCGGGAGCTGCAACGTCTAGCCAATGAGTGCGGATGGGCGGTTATCTCCGATTCCGCTTCGCTTGGCTTATGCGACCGCTTAGTCGACGCGCTTCGCTCGAATAAACCCGTTGTGACGTCGTTGGGGTTCGGGCCGTCGTTTGGCCGGATGTCGGTCGAGGCGGCGCGAGCAAAGGGCGAGACGTTACGAGGGCTGGTCAACGAGCGCCTCAAGAAGCTCGGTCCAGGCAAGGGCATACTGTTTGCGATTGACGAGGCGCAGTCTGCGTCTATCGAGGAGCTGGCGGCTCTTGCCGTTCTCTATCAGCAGGTGCTCGGAGATCAGGATGCTACGGGATTGCCCGATAGCGACCAGCGCGGTCTTGCGCTGGTGTTCGCCGGATTGCCCAGTATGGTTGATGACTTGCTCGAAGAGCCGAGCGTGGCGTTTTTGCGCCGTGCCCAGCAGCGTACGCTGGGGGCGATTTCTTTGCCCAAGGTGCGCGATTCATATATCCAGACGGTCAAAGACGCTGGTCTTTACGTTGACGCGGAGACGGCGGACCTTGCGGCGCGCAGGAGCATGGGGCATCCCTATATGGTTCAGCTGGTGGGCTATTACATGTGGCGCTCTGCTGTCCGACGTAACTCGCAGGTCATTGAAAGGTGCGATGTCGAGGATGGCCATGCGGATGCCGTCTCCGAGTTCTATGAAGCAGTGGACGCTCCCTTGTATTACGGGCTGCGCAGTCCGCAGCGCCTCTTTATCGAGGCCATGGCGGCTGACGGGGACAAGCCGGCGCGCATGGCGGATATCATTGAGCGCTGCGACCGTACTCAGAGTTGGGCGAGCAAATATCGCGCAAGCCTGATTCGCGAGCGCGTCATCGAGGCTGCCGGATACGGTCTCGTCCGGTTTACCGTGCCCATGCTGGGCGCGTACATTCGCGATCGAGTTTTATGGCATGAGTAGGGTGATAAAGATGACGGAACAGAAGATGAGTCCGCAGGCTATCGAGGTGCGTGGCGCGCGCGTCCATAACCTCAAGGACATCGATATCGATATTCCGCTGGGAAAGCTGGTGGGTATTGCCGGCGTATCGGGTTCGGGCAAGAGCTCGCTGGCACTGGGCGTTCTTTACGCCGAGGGCTCGCGTCGCTACTTGGAAGCACTCAGCACCTATACTCGACGTCGCCTGACGCAGGCCGAGCACGCCCAGGTGGACGAGGTGCTACACGTGCCGGCGGCGCTCGCGCTGCACCAGCGCCCCAGCGTGCCGGGCGTGCGCTCGACCTTTGGTACCATGACCGAGCTCAACAACAGCCTGCGTCTGCTCTTTAGTCGCTGTGCCCATCACGTGTGCCCGCATTGCGGGGCACGCGTGGAGCCGAGCCTTAACGTGGCCGCAGGCTTGTCGCTCACGTGTCCGACATGCGGCCGCGAGTTCTACGCGCCGAGTGCCGAGGATTTGGCTTTCAATAGCGGCGGTGCATGCCCCACCTGTGGCGGCACCGGTGTCATGCGCGAGGTGGACGAAGCGAGCCTGGTGCCCGACGAGTCAAAGACTATCAACGAGGGTGCGGTCCTTCCCTGGGGCACGCTCATGTGGGATCTGATGAAGCAGGTGGCAGGCGAGATGGGCGTGCGCACCGATGTGCCGTTTAACCGGCTCACGCCTCAAGAGCGCGATCTCGTGTTCCACGGTCCGGCAGTTAAGAAGCACATTCTCTACGTTCCCAAAAATGGCGAGGGCGCCACGCCGCTCGACTTTACCTATTACAACGCCGTCTATACCGTCGAGAATGCGCTCGCCAAGGTTAAGGACGATAAGGGCCTCAAACGCGTTGCACGCTTTTTGCGCGAGGGGCCATGCCGTGATTGCGGCGGCACGCGTCTCTCCGAGGCTGCGCGCCAGCCCCAGATGCGCGGTATCAATCTGTCGCAGGCCGCGGCCATGACGCTTGGCGATGCGGTTGAGTGGGTGCGCGGGGTGCCCGCATCCTTGCCGGCCGAGATGCGGCCCATGGCGACGGATATCTGCGATTCGTTTTTGAGCGCGGCCCGTCGTCTGGTCGACCTGGGTCTCGATTACCTTTCACTCGACCGCGCCGGTGCCACGCTCTCCACGGGTGAGCGCCAGCGCGTGCAGCTCGCCCGCGTGGTGCGCAACCGATCGACAGGCGTGCTCTATGTGCTGGACGAGCCCTCGATCGGCTTGCATCCTGCCAATGTCGACGGCTTGGTGGGCGTGATGCGTGATCTGGTGGATGACGGCAACACCGTGGTTGTTGTCGACCACGACACGCGCGTGCTGGCGGAAGCCGACTATCTGGTCGAGATGGGCCCCGTTGCCGGAGCGGGCGGCGGTAAAGTGATCGCCGCTGGTACGGTGGACGAGGTCGAACAATCGCAGGGCAGCCGCATCGCCCCGTTTTTGCGCGCAGAGTCCAAGCGCTTGCGTCCGCAGGTGACTGACGAGGAAATGTTCGACCAGGGGCATATTCGCATGGCAACCGATGCCATCCATACCGTTAAGCCGCTCGAAGTTGATATCCCGCGCGGCCGCCTTGTTGCGGTTACGGGCGTTTCGGGTTCGGGCAAGACGACGTTGGTGCTCGAGACGCTCATCCCGGCGCTTAAGGCGCAGGCAGCCGGCGAGCGCCTGCCAAAACATGTGCGCTGGGTCGATGCCGAAGGCATTGCCCGCGCAAACCTGATTGACGCTACGCCTATCGGCGCCAACGTGCGCTCGACAGTGGCGACTTATGCCGACATTCATGACGAGCTGCGTCGCGCCTTCGCCCGTACGTCCGAGGCCAAGGCAGCCGGCTACAAGGCGGGTGCCTTTAGTTACAACACTGGCGCCTTGCGGTGCCCTACGTGCGACGGCACGGGATCGATATCGCTCGACGTGCAGTTTTTGCCCGATGTCGAGATCGTCTGCCCGGCATGTCGCGGCTCACGTTATGCAGACGCGGCTTCGCATATCCATCGCGAGGGCAAGGACGGGAGTCTCCTTACGTTGCCGCAGCTCATGGACATGAGTGTGGACGAGGCCCTCGACGCCACGGTGGGACTCAAGAAGGTTCAGACGCGCTTACAGACCTTGCACGACCTGGGCCTGGGTTATCTCACGCTCGGTGAGCCCACGCCGGCGCTCTCGGGCGGCGAGGCACAACGCCTTAAGCTCGCGAGCGAGATGGGCCGCGTGCAGGACGATGCCGTATTTGTGTTCGACGAGCCCACGATCGGCCTGCATCCGCTCGATGTCCAAGTGTTGCTGAGTGTGTTCGACGGCCTCGTTGCCAAGGGCGCCACGGTTATCGTGATCGAACACGATCTCGACCTTATCCGTAATGCCGATTACGTGATCGACATGGGCCCGGGCGGTGGCGACGCCGGCGGGCAAATCGTCTGCGCCGGTACGCCGGGTGACATCGCGGCCTGCCCCGTAAGCATCACCGGTCGCTACCTATAGGCGATGCGACAAAGGGACTGTCCCTTTGCCTTATTGATGCCTATTTCACGCATTGAGCCGCGAGATAGTCGCGGAAGAATGGCAATTCAAATGCGACGAGCCCTCGTCCTCGTTCCCCGATGATGCCGGCATCTATCATGCGGCGTCGGTAGCGGGAGACCTGCTGCGGCGAACGCTTAAGGCGCTCGATAAGGTCAGCGGTGGTGGACTCTTTCTCGTCATCGAGCATGGCGATGAGGAATCGCTTGTCCTCTGCAGTGAGTTCCCTATAGGTTGCCGCGAGGATTCGGTCGTCCATCTCGTCGCGCGCGATTTTGATTCCCAGGTCAAAGTCGCGTGACGAGATTTCCTTCGAATCGCTTGTGAGATCCCAGGCACGGTAGCCTACGAGTTGCAATAGGAAGGGAAAACCAGAGATCGAGCGAACGGCTCTATCGATTCCCTCAGCATCTGCCAGGCGATCGTTTTCCTGGATCGTGCGAATCAAGGCCTCGCGTACGTCATAGTCGGCAATGCGACTCAGATGATATTGTTGGGCGCGGCGAAGGAACGAGACCGTCTTGTGGTTCAGTAGCGTCGATACGTTGTTGGGAAGTCCCGCCATGAGCAGGGCGACGCGTTTTCCATCGGTCACAAAGTGCTGATACGTCGCTGCGAGCTGAATCATCTCGTCGAGTGTCGGGTCCACCTCGTCAACCGTGACGAGCAGACCGGTGCCCGCCTCGTTGAGCTGGTCGATGATGTCGCTCATGCGATAACGCCAGGTTGAGGCATCGTGAACGCGATTGACCTCGATGCTGCCGAGCGGTGCAATTCCGAGGCCGGTGACTTCGAAGTTCTTAGACGGGTCGATAAGATGGCCGGCAGCACGTTTCGCCCCGAACTCGATTTCCTCAAGCATTCCCGGGAGCGCGATCGTCTTTACGGCTATCCAGCCGTGGGATTCCGCCCTTGTCGCGAGCGACGACATGAGAGCGGTTTTACCGGTTCCACGCGCGCCCGAGAAGATCGAGGTCAATTCTGGGCGCCTGCGCTGGCTCAAGAAGGCACGGTCCAAATCCCGAATAATCTGCTGTCTGCCAGCGAGATGGGCAGGAACCTCACCAAAACTGGGGGTAAACGGGTTCTCGAGATATTTCACAAGGCCCTCCTTTAGCGTCTCGGGTTAACTTCATTTTATTCTAGTTAATTTAAGTTAAAAGTGATTAATTACGTTTAACTCTATGGCGGTCGAATGTGACAAAGGGACTGTCCCTTTGTCACATGCCGGCAAAGCCGGTCTGGCGGAGAGCTTCGTAGAGGACGATGGCGGCGCTGTTGGAGAGGTTGAGTGCGCTGATGCGGTAGTCGTCCGGGTTGACGAAGTTGCCGCAGATATCCTGCTGAAGGATGGCCTCGTGGCTGTCCTCGGTATGCCCGAGCGATTCCTCGTGGGCTTCCCAAGCCTCGGCGTTATCGAGTGAGTCACAATCGCGCAGCATGGGGATACGCTCGCAACGCTCGGGCGCCGCGGCAAGCAGTGGCTCGGGAATGCCCGAGCTCTCGCTGCCAAAGACCAAGTAGTCACCATCGCGGTAGGTGCTTTGCGCATAGGTGCGGCGTGCCTTTTTGGTCAGCAGATGCAGGCGACCATCGGCGGGGGAGAGATCGTTGCGCGCAAGGAAATCCTCCCAGCCGGCATAGGTCGTCACGTCCAAGTTTTGCCAGTAGCCCAGACCGGCGCGACGTACCGTCTTGTCGTCGAGCGAAAACCCCAGCGGCTCCACCAGATGCAGGCGGGCGCCGGTGACCACGCAGGTGCGGCCGATATTGCCCGTATTGGCCGGAATCTCGGGCGCATACAGCACAATGTTGAACATGAATCTCCTTGGCTCAGAACGAAAAACCACCACGAAGTTAACCTTCGTGGTGGTTTGGCGGTTACGTAGACAGAAAAATGCCCGCTTGGATAAACCTAGGCGCGGTGCCAGTCGGTCAGGCAGGCATCGAGGGAAGCGATGAGCGCATCCTTGTCCATGTGACGGCCGATGATGCACAGACTCGTCATACGGTCGCCCGTCTCGTCGTCCCAAATCTGCATGATCTCGGGGTTCTCGTCGATGATCTTCTGCTTCTCGCCTTCGGGCGCCGAGTCGACAAACAGGCCGTTCTCCATCAGGCGCATCTGGTGGCCGGCCTGCTCAAACATGTAGCACATGTCCGGATCGCCGGTCTGCCACAGCGGACCCTTGACGCGAATGACCTCGTCGGGCCACTCCTGCTCAACAAAATCGGTGAACTTCTGCAGGTCAAACGGCTTGCGGCGCGAGTACACAAAGGTCTCGATGTCGTACTCGAGCACCTCGGGGTCGTCGTGCTCCTCGGGATGCTCCATGGCCTCGATCCAGGCGGCGGAGTTGTAGGCGCGCATAAAGTCGAAGCGGTCGGTGTCGAGCAGCTCCTCCATGGGGACCTCGCCGTTTTGGGCCTCGACGATCACGGCGTCTTTCTGCAGGCTGCGCACGATGGCCTTGAGCTCGGCGATCTGCTCAGGGCTCACGGTATCGGTCTTGTTGAGGATCAGCGTGGAGCAAAACTCGATCTGCTGGATGAGCAGGCTCTCGATGTCGTCCTCGTCGATATCCTCAGCCAGCAGGTCGCGACCGCCGTTGAACTCGTCGTACATGCGGGCACAGTCGACCACGGCCACGATGTTGTCGAGCGCGAGCTTGGGCTCGCCGCCCACCTTGGCCTCGTCGCAGAAGCTCGAGATGGTGTAGGCGATGGGGATGGGCTCGCAAATGCCCGAGGCCTCGATGATGATGTAATCGAAGTTGCCCGAATCGGCGATGCCCTGCAGCTGGTTGGCCAGGTCGTCCGAAAGCGTGCAGCAGATGCAGCCGTTGGTGAGCGGGATGAGGTCGTCGGTCTCGGAAAGACCGCCGTCGGCGATAAGGCTGGCGTCGACGTTGATCTCGCCGATATCGTTGACAATCACGGCGGCGCGGATGCCGCCGTCGTTAGCGAGGATGTGGTTGAGCAGCGTGGTCTTGCCGGCACCGAGGTATCCGGTAAGCATGATGATCTTCACGGGTTTGTTGGGCATGTGCCCTCCTTTGTTAGACATGGCTTACAGTTGAATCTTATGCCAAACGCCTGCTCTTATACCCACGCGCCGGCAAATAACACAAGCTACTCCCAGGCTCCCCATACATCGGGGCAATAACCGACGGTGGCCTTTTTGCCGTTGCGCACGATGGGCTCGGCTAGAACCTGCTGGTTCTCAAGCAGCTTGTCGAAGCGCTGGCTGGGGGTAAGGTGCTGAATGAGCGCGAGCGTCTCCTCGTCCTTGGCTTTGGGGTTGAGCAGCTTGTCGATACCGCCGACCGCTTGCATCACGCTCGTAAGCTCACCCTTGCTCATCTCCTTTTCCTTAAGGTCAATAAACTGCACCTTAATGCGGCGCTCCTTAAAATAGCGCTGGGCCTTCTTGGTGTCGAAGGACTTCTTAGTCCCGAAGATTTGAATATTCATGGTCCCGCCGCTCTATCGAATGAAGTTGGTCGTTGCTCGATCTGCCTCGGGTGCGTTGATGCCGCCGGCCTGTCCTGCCTCGATGCAGCGCAGGAGCCAGGCCATGTTTTTGCCGATATTTCGCATGGTGGCAAGGCCCTCGGCATCCCCATCGGCGTCGCCGGGCACGCGGCCAAACACGTTATTCCAGTAGGTGGAAGCAACCACGGGCATTTGCTTAATGGTGAAGTACTTGTTGAGCACATCGAACGTGGTCGACGTGCCGCCGCGGCGGGCGACGGCGACAGCGGCGCCGGGTTTGTGCTCAAAGGCATGTCCGCCTGCATAGAATGCGCGATCGAGTGCCGAGAGAATGCGGCCGCTGGGGTGCGCGTAGTAGACAGGCGAGCCAAAGACAAGGCCATCTGCCTGCTCGGCTGCAGCGATGAGCTCGTTGACCACGTCGTCGTCAAAGGTGCAGCGGCAATCGAGCTTGCCACACTGGCCGCAACCGATGCAATCGCGAATGGGCTTGGCGCCCAGCTGAAACACCTCGGTATCGATACCCTCGGCATGCAATTGCTCGGCGACTTCGGCAAGCGCGCGAGCGGTGTTGCCGTTTGCCTTGGGGCTACCGTTGACTAAAAGAACCTTCATCACAAACTCCCTCTGCTTTT
This sequence comes from uncultured Collinsella sp., assembly GCA_902491055.1. Lineage (GTDB taxonomy): Bacteria > Actinomycetota > Coriobacteriia > Coriobacteriales > Coriobacteriaceae > Collinsella. Next base: position 27,566 of record CABUGI010000005.1, read on the forward strand.
GGTGACTTCTGCAGAGGATTATCGCACGATGGGGGAGGCGGCGCGGGCGCGGCGTTAATCCAGTTTGGTACCTGGCACCTGCACGGCTTTCCCGAGCAACGCATTGAGCTCGTTCAAAATCGAAACGGGCTGACGGTCGACGCCGTCCAGATGGAGCGTGGCCACGCGAATAGGCGGCTGATATTCAAGCGAGCCGATGAGCACGGGAGAACCCAGGAACCGTTCGATGTCGCTTGCGATCTCGTCGATCGCCTCGGGGCCGAGCTCATCGAAGAATGCCACGAACATCGGCCCCGTCGAGCGGAACAGGCGGCCCTTGCCGCGCGAACAATCCATGAGGCAGGCGGCGCTTTCGGCGAGCACGCGGTCGCCTGCATCGAATCCAAAGCGGGCATTGACCTCGGCGATATCGTCGACCTTAATGGCAATTAAGCCTGCCTCGTGCGGCACGTGGCGCATCTCTCCAATAGCGTTGACCAGTGCGTGGACATCGCCCAGGCCCGTTACCGAGTCGGTCGTATCCGCTAGGCTTCGGTTGACGATAATGCCCACATACATGCTGGGCTCGGTATCGGTGCCGTCCAAGCGGTAGCCCGTGCAGTCGCAAAGCACGTACGTTCCGGTGGCATCCATTACGCGATACTGCATGTAGTGGAAGTGCCACGTGCTGTTTATCACCATGTCGAGCTCGGCGCGTACGTTGTCGCGGTCTTCGGGATGAACGCGGGCGAGCCACATGTCGAGTGAGTTAAAAGGGTGCTGGGAGGGCAGGTCAAAATCGCGCACGGCGTTAACCGACCATTGCGATTCGCCCGTATCGAGATTGAGGATAAAGGGATAGCGCGTCTCGGAGCTCATGGAGATCGCTTGGAACACCCGGTCGTTGCAGGGAAGCTGATCGACGATTGGGCGTTGCGGCGCGTCATCGTCTTTCGGTTGCTGCACACGATGCATAAGCTTATAGCGATACATCTTGCGATCGGCATCCATCGTCATCTGGCGACGCGTGTCGCCGGCAAGTGGATCGACGCGCGAGCAGCCAAAGCTAAAGCTGCCGATCATGGGCGCCTTGCCACCTGAGCTCGCCTCGATCAGCCCGGCACGTACCTGCTCCAAGCGCTGCTCGAGTTCAGTCTCGTTTGCGGAGAGCGAGATGAGCACAAACTCGTCTCCACCGATACGGAACAGCATCTCATCGTGCTCCATGGTTTCGGAGAGCGTGCGGCAGATGCTCAGAATATAGCGATTGCCTTCGGCGTGGCCAAACCTATCATTGCAATGCTTGAGATGGTCGATGTCAATATAGGCGCAGGTGAAGGGGTCGCCTTTGCGCCAGAGTTGCTCGACGTGACGGTCGAATCCGTTGCGGTTGCCCAAGTTGGTGAGCGGATCGATATAGGCGTTGCGCTCAAGCAGCTGGCGCTCTTGTTGCAGGATGGCATGCGTCTTTTGCAGTTGCTCGCCAACGGCGCGTAGCCCAGCAGGCAGCGCGGCAACATCGAGTTCGGCGGTCGAGACGCCGTTCGCAAGTCGCTGAAGATAGGCAATAATCGATTGCTCGCCCAGGCGATACGACTCGTTCATGATGGATAACCTCCTTGGGCGGAACAACGGTTTGTATCATATCCCCAATTCGGTTTGAATTGGGGATATAAGTTAACTAATGGAGGCAAATTCCCCCTTCGGCGGTGGTGTTTTGCGCGCGAGCGTATCAGTTGTTATTGCCACCATCGAGCAATGCCTCAAAATCCTTCGCTGGCATGGGGCGGTAGTAGAGGAAGCCCTGGGCGTCGCGGGCACCCATTTGCCGTAGCACGTTCGCCTGCTCATTTGTCTCGACGCCTTCGACCACGACGGGCAGATGGAGCGAATGCGCCATCTCGAGCATCGATGAAATGATTTGCGTGCTGCGGCCATGATCGCCGTCGACGGGCGCAATCTGCCAAATGTGCTTGTCGAGCGTCACCATAAAGCCGCTTTCCTCGAGTGCGGGGATATGGGTGCACATGCTGTGGACGGCTATTATTCGACAGGCGGTAGCGCGACGATGTGATGTTCGATGAAAATGCGACTGAGACGATATATGTTGACGGGTATACTTGTCCCGGTTTAAAACGCAGGAACGGAGATGGTCGCATGGCACAGCCGGATACGACGCGCACGGTGGGGCTGGCACTCGAGGGAGGCGGCTACCGCGGTATGTATACGGCGGGCGTGCTCGACGTTTGGATGGAGCACGGTTTGACCTGCGACCATATGGTGGGTGTCTCGGCGGGCGCGGCGTTTGGCTACAACTTTAAATCGCGCCAGATCGGCCGCGCCATTCGCTACAACAAGGCCTATTGCGCCGATAAGCGCTATGCGGGTGTAGCAAGCTGGTTGCGAACCGGCGACATGTTCAATGCCGATTTTGCCTATCACGAGGTGCCTATCGAGCGCGATCCCATCGACTTGGAGGCGTATCGCGCCTGCCCCATGCGGTTTACGTGCGTGTGTACCGATATCGAGACGGGCAAGGCCGTCTATCACGACCTGCCCTATGGCGATGAGCGCGATATCGAGTGGATCCGGGCGTCGTCGGCAATTCCCGTGGCGACGCGTCCTGTCGCCATTGAGGGCCGCAAGTACCTGGATGGCGGCGTGGCCGATTCCATTCCCAGCGCTTGGCTGTTTGCGCAGGGGTATGACCGCAATATCGTGGTACTCACGCAGCCGGCGGGCTTTGTGAAGCAGCCCAACAGCGTGATGCCCATGCTGCGGCGCGTGTTCCGTCACTATCCGGAGTTTGTCGCAGCGCTTGAGCACCGGCATGAGGTCTACAATGCCACGCTCGATGACCTGGCACGTCGCGAGGCTGCCGGCGAAATCTTTGTGGTACGGCCGAGCGAATCGGTGAAGGTGCCGTCGCTGTGCCGCGAACCCGATGAGCTCGAGCGCATCTATCAGATCGGCCGCCACGATGCAGAGGTGACCTTACCGGCGTTGGAAGCGTACCTGGCGGGGTAGAGCAAGCTGCCGTGGCCTCGGCGGAAAGCGCGTCCCAGAATGGACGTCCAAACTGGGATGCGCTTTCCGTTATTGAAGATATGAGGCCGCGGAGCAACTGCTCGGCCTAGACTTATGCCTGCTGCCAGGTATCGACGAGCTCCTTGGCGGCGGCGTGGGGGTCGTCGGCACTGCAGACGGCGCTCACCACAAAGAAGCCGTCGACGCCGGTGGCCTTGAGCTGCGGCAGGTCGGCCGTCTTAACGCCGCCGCCTACCACGATGGGCACGGGGCTTGCCGCGTGGAGTGCGGCCAGGTCCTCAAAGCTTTTGGTGATGATGGAGCCGTCGGCCGCGCGTCCGCAATCGCGCTTGGTCTCGGTCTCGTGGAGCGGGCCGATGCCCAGGTAGTCGACCAGACTCATGTCGGCGGTCTTGACGTACTCGAGCATCTCCTCGCAGCGTGCCGAAAGGCCCACGATGGCATCGGGGCCCAGAAGTTTGCGGCAGACCTCGACGGGAATATCGCTCTGACCCACGTGCACGCCGTCGACGGCGATGCCCTGCTCGCGCGCGGCAAGCACGCAGTCCAGACGGTCGTCGATCAGCAGGGCGACCTGACCGGTCTTGCCGGCCTGTGCGATTGCCTGTGCGGCATCGCCGGTCAGCGCAATGATCTCGCGGGCGCTTGCCATCTTGGAGCGCACCTGGATGCAGGTAAAGCCGGCGTCGAGTGCCTGGGCCACCACATCGCCCACGGGGCGTCCGAGCGTGTTTTCGGGGCCGAGTACCAGATAGGCCGAGATATCAAGGTTGTCGCGGATGCTCATCGTGCTTCCTCCTGCTTTTTGATCTGTGCTTCCATGCGCTCGAGCTTGCCGGTCATGGTGTCGGTAAATCCGGGCCGAATATCGGCTTTGAGCACGACTTCGGTGCGGATGCCCTTGCTCGCCAACACAAAGGTTGCGTCGCGCACGACATGCATGACCTCGTCCCAGTCGCCCTCGATCTCGGTGAACATCGAGGTGGTGCGGTTGGGAAGGCCGCTCTCGCGAATGACGCGCACGACCTCGGCGACCTCGGCGGACAGCTCGTCGCCGGTGCCGCACGGGGCGATGGCGACGGCGACGAGCGTGTTCATGCCGGTATTGGTTGCGGGATCGGACATGGCCTATGCCTCCTCGAGCTCGAGTCGGTTGTCGGCAATGTCTTGGGCGGTCGCGCGGTAGAGTTCGTCGATAAAGGCGACCTTAAAGCTTGCCGGGGCATCGGCGACAGCGGCGGCACGCGTGCCGGCAACGTTGTAGACGGCGGTGCCGCAGATGGCTGCCGTAAACGGGTCGGCGGCACAGGCGTACACGGCCAGCACGCCTCCCTGCGAGCAGCCGCAGCCGGTGATTTTGGACATGAGCGGGCTGCCGCCGTGGGACTTGGCCACGGTTGTGCCGTCGGTTATCAGGTCGACTTCGCCCGAGACCACAACGGCGCCGCCGGTGTAGCGGGCGAGCGCCACGGCGGCATCGCGGGCGGCGTCTACCGTGTCGGTGGTATCGACACCGCGTACACGGCTCAGATCAGCTGCCTCGCCCTCAAGACCCCACAGGCCGGCGAGTGCGATGATCTCGGAGGCGTTGCCGCGCACGATAGCGGGCTTGTACTGCTTGAGCTCGTTTACCAACTGGGTGCGCAGGCTGCCGATGCCCAAGCCCACTGGATCGAGCACCCAGGGCTTGCCGGCGTCGTGTGCCGCCTTGGCCGCGCGGGGAATTGTCTGCTCGTAGATGGGGAAGAGCGTGCCCATATTGAGATAGATGGCGCCGCCGCCGGCAACGAGTGCCTCGCCCTCGTCGGGCAGATAGACCATGGCGGCCGATCCGCCCACGGCGAGCTGCGCGTTGGCGACAAAGTCGATCGTCACCGTGTTGGTGATGGAGCCGGCCATCGGATTGGTGGCGCGAATCTCCTCTACGGCCTTGACCATATGTTGTTTAAGCTGTTCCGAATCAATCACTGCACATGCCTCCTTGGCATAGAAAAGGGGCGCTGTGCATAGACAGCGCCCCTGTAAAGGCGGCATGCTCCCTACGCCAGCATTAACTGACAGGTTCAAAGGATTGGGCCCCATGCCCTCTCAGCCTTGTGGTTTGCACCGCCGGCACTCCCGCATCGAATCTGTTGCTCCCTATACTAGCGCACCTGCCAAATAGGGACAGGTTTATTTTGGTAGGTCGTTACAATAGGTAGGACCGATACGAATGGGGACCTCATGATCAAACTTGTGCTGACCGATATGGACGATACGCTGATTCCGGCCGGGCATGACGGCGCCAGCGACTACGCCATTGAGGGCATTCATGCCATGCAGGCGGCGGGTCTGCACTTTGGCCCGGTTTCGGGTCGCCAGCCGTCCGCGATGGGCTGGATGTTCAAAAACCGTTCCGAGTGTTTTTCGACTGGCGCGTTCTGTAACGGCCAGGTGATGTTTGTCGGCGGCGAAGTAGTCGCCTCGCACGCAATCGACAACGATGCTCTGATGCGTTTGGCCGACTATCTGGAGCAAGAGACCGACGATACCTATCTGAAGGTCTATAGCCTGGGTGATGACTTTTGGAATAACGATGCCCACTGCGTGACGAGCGATCCTGAGCGCGTTCGTCGCGCCATGGAGTCGGGCGGCAACGCATGGCTCAAAGGCGAAGAGGCCCCATGCCGTCCTGTCGTTGATGAAGTGCCGGTGTTCAAGGCGAATATCTGGAGTGCCCGTTCGCGTGAGGAGCTCGCGGAGCTACGCGAGCGCGTTGCCGTTGAGGTGCCGGAACTCTCGCTTGTGTTTCCCAACAACCGAGTGCGCCTGTTTGACATCCTTCCAGCAGGTTGGGACAAGGGTTGCGCTGCGCTGGAGTTGGCGCGCGCTTTGGACCTGACGCCCGATGAGGTGGCCGTATTTGGCGATTCCGATAACGATCTGCCCATGATCGATGCCGTTCCCAACTCCGTTGCAGTCGCCAATGCCAACGAGGCTGTCACGGCTGCCGCGCGCTGGCATATCGGCGCTGCGGCAGACGATGCGGTCGCCGGGGCTCTGCATCAGATTGCCGCCTGCGCTGCGACGGGGGAAATGCCGCCGTTTATGCGTCAGATGGATGTGACAGGTTTCGACGTCACGAACGTCTAGGGAGAAAGCTATGAAGCTTCAGCAGCTCAGATATGTCGTCAAAGTTGCCGAATGCGGCAGCATTACCGAGGCCTCGCGCCGGCTCTTTGTGTCGCAGCCTTCGATTACCGCATCGATCCGCGATCTCGAAAACGAGATGGGTGTGCATATCTTTGAGCGCACCAACAAGGGTGTCATTGTGTCCGAGGAGGGCGAGACCTTCTTGGGCTATGCGCGCCAGGTACTCGACCAGGCCGACCTGCTCGAGGGCAAGTACAAGGGCGCATCCGAGCAGGTGCCGCACTTTAGTGTGAGCTGCCAGCATTATTCCTTTGCCGTCAACGCGTTTGTCGACGTGATCCGCGAGTTCGATGCCGCGCGTTACGACTTCACCCTGCGCGAGGAGCAGACTCACGAGATTATCGAGGATGTCGCGCATATGAAAAGCGAACTGGGCATCCTGTACTTATCCGAGCATAACCGCGAGGTTATCGAGCGCATGCTCGCCGCCAACGAGCTCGTATTCGAGGGACTCTTCTGCGCCGCGCCGCATGTCTTTGTATGCGCCGACCATCCACTGGCGGACTGCGCCAGCGTGACGCTCGAGGACTTGGAAGACTACCCGTTCTTGTCCTATGAGCAGGGCAGTTATAACTCGTTCTACTATTCCGAGGAGCTGACTTCGACGTTCGAGCGTCGCAAAAATATCCGCGTGCGCGACCGTGCGACGTTGTTCAATTTGGCCATGGGCCTCAACGGCTACACGGTGTGTTCAGGCGTGATCAGCCACGAGCTCAACGGTCCAGGTATTATCTCCATTCCGCTCGATGTGGACGAGTACATGGAGATCGGCATCATCACGCGCAAGAGCACGACGCTCACGCGCTACGGTCGGGCCTATATCGACGCGATCCGTCAGCATATCTAGACTGCTGCGTCCTGTACAGGTCAAATCTCTTCATGGCAGTCCCAACTGATATAGGAAGCATCTATATCAAACTGTTATAAACGTATATTTTACGATGGCTATATGAGCGCTCATACTTTGTCCCAGTAAAGCAACCAATGCAAAGGGAGATATCTATGAGTGCTTTAACCACGCTGAACGCGCCGTTTCGCGCCGATATCGTCGGCAGCTTTCTTCGTCCACAGGCCGTAAAGGACGCCCGTGCCGCCTATGCTGCGGGCACACTCGACGCCGCCGGCCTTAAGGCCGTCGAGGATGAGGCCATTCGCGACCTGGTGGACAAGCAAAAGGCCGCCGGCCTGCAGGTGATTACCGATGGCGAGTTTCGCCGCAGCTACTGGCACCTCGACTTTATGTGGGGACTCAACGGCATTGAACGCCGTGCCTCACGTACGGGCTATATGTTCCACGACGAGGAGACCACGGCCGATACCGCCGTGGTGACCGGTCCCATTAGCGGCGAGAACCACCCGTTCGTCGAGCACTTTAAGTTTGTCAAGGCGCTTGAGGGAGAGGGCCAGGTCGCACGCCAGACCATCCCGGCGCCTATCCAGACGTTCTCTGAGGTTACGCTCGATCGCTGCGACGGCCAGCAGGAGAGCCTGCGTGCCGTCTATAAGACCGATGAGGAACTTGCCGGCGCCATTGCAGCCGCTTATCGCACGGTGATCGCCGACCTGTACGCAGCAGGCTGCCGCAACATCCAGTTTGACGACTGCACCTGGGGCATCTACTGCGATACCGATTTTGTCGCCAAAACCGGCATGAGCCCGGTCGACCTGCAAAAGGTAAGCGAGTTGGGCGTGGCGCTCAACAACGCTGCCATCGAGGGCAAGCCCGACGATCTGGTCATCAACACGCATGTGTGCCGCGGCAACTACCACTCCACCTATGCCTTTGAGGGCGGTTACGATCCCATCGCGCCGTACCTGTTTGCGCATGAGGATGTCGATGCGTTCTATCTGGAGTTCGACACGCCGCGCGCCGGCGGTTTTGAGCCGCTCAAGTACGTTGCCCCGGGCAAGAAGGTCGTGCTGGGTTTGGTAACCACCAAGGCGGCAGAGCTTGAGGACGAAGACGTTATCGTCGAACGTATCCATGAGGCCGCAAAGTACGTGCCGCTCGAGAACCTGTACCTGTCGCCCCAGTGCGGCTTTGCCAGCTGCGAGATTGGCAACAAGCTGACCGAGGACGAACAGTGGGCAAAGATCGCGCTGGTCAAGCGCATTGCCGAGCGCGTTTGGAAGTAACGTTACCGTTTGCAGGTGACGGCGCGCGCGAGACATGACGTATCACGTACAATGGTCCGGATCGTATCGTTCGGGCAGGTTATCCGATATGCCTGATCGCCCTTCCATCATGAAAGGACTTCCATGTCCCAATCCTCGACGCCCGCCGTATCTGAACTCGAGGAGACTGTCGAATAGTAGTTGTGTTCAGCTAAATCAAAAAATGGCGTCCATGCGTATGTACGCGTGGACGCCATTTTTAATGCGTCAGTATCCAGTGGATGCCGCGCGCCATGCGCAGGTCAGTTTGGGCAAAGTGGTTGCCGGGGTTGAGCTCCAGCGTTGTTGGAATGTCATGCTCGATAAACAGCTCTTCCATCGCACGCGTATCGTCGAGTACGTGCCGCATCATGCGGTTGGGCGTCTTGGTTTCCTTTTTACCGAGCGACAGATAGGCGGCGTCGGGCGTAGCCGTCATCGTGCGCTCGCGCGCGTAGTCGATAAAGCCGGGGAACCACAGCGACCCCGATGCACTCGCCACGCGCTCAAAGACATCTGTTTGCCAAAGTGCCCACAGTGCAAAAAGACCCGCCAACGAGTAGCCGGCAACGCCGCGCCAGGCGGGCGGTTGCGGGAGCGATGATTCGGCCTGGGGGATTATCTGCTTCAACAACTCGTCAAGAAAACCAGCAGCCTGTCCGCCAAAGGGCTCGGCATCTCGTATAGTTCCGTCGCATTCCCAGGGGCTCAGCTCGCGATTCCAATCGAGCCCTCCAATGGCGACAAGGGTGAACAGCGGGCAGTCGAGCTCTCGGCAGCGCTCGTAGACTTCACTACCGTTGCCCATAATCACGGGGAGATAGATGACGGGCGCGCCTTCCGCACACTCTGAATAAACGGTTATCTGCTTATGATGCGCTTCCAAGGCAGGCTTCTCTCGGTGTTGTGATATTGACAGCCTCAATTGTCGCACGCTGACACGGGGGCAGACGCTAAAAGAAAGGCGCGGAGCCGCTCGATGCGATTCCGCGCCTTGTTGTTTTGCTTTAGCAGACTATGCCGTTACGCCACGAAGAAGTAGACGAGGAAGGCGAGGGCTGCGATCCACATGAGCGGCTTGATCTTGGAGGCCTCGCCCTTAAAGAGCGCGACGACCACGTAGGCGATAAAGCCCAGGCCAATGCCGGCAGAGATGGAGTAGGTGAAGGGCACGCCGGCGACAATCATGAACGCCGGGAAACCCTGCGACACGTCGGACCAGTCGATCTCGGAGGCCTCGCTCATCATGAGGTAGCCGACGTAGACCAGAGCACCGCAGGTGGCGGCGCTGGAAACGATGGTGACGATGGGGGAGAAGAACGCGGCGAGAATGAACAGCACGCCGGTGGTGACGGAGGTGAGACCCGTGCGGCCACCGTCGGCAGCGCCAGAGGTGGACTCGACGAAGGTGGTGATGGAGGAGACGCCCATGAAACCGCCCACAGCAGCGGCGGCGGAGTCGACGATCAAGATCTCCTTGATATTCTCGACGTTGCCGTCGTCGGTGAGGAACTCGCCCTGCTTGGCCACGGCCATCGCGGTGCCCATAGTGTCGAAGAAGTCACTCATGAGCAGCGAGAACGAGATGACGAGGAGCGCGGGGTCGGTAAGGACCTTGACGATGGCGGGCACGCCGCCGGCGTCGGCGATAGGGCCACCGATGCTCGAGAAGTCGAGCGGGGCGATGATGCCGGTCGGAGCCTGGGTCACACCTAGGGGGATACCGGCGATGACGGCGACGACGATGCCGATGAGCAGCGAGCCGGGGACGTTGCGGCAGGCGAGGGCGACCGTCACCAGGATGGAGATGATGCCGACGATGAAGGTGGGGGAGGTGATGTCGCCCAGACCGACGAGTGTACCGGCGCCAGCGGTGATAATGCCGGCATCGCACAGGCCAATCATGGCGATGAACAGGCCCAGACCCACCGAGATGGCGTGACGCAGGACAACCGGGATGGCGTCCATGATGGCCTCGCGCAGGCCACAAAGCACGAGCAGCAAGATGACGACGCCCTCAAGGAAGATGACGCTCATGGCCACGTGCCAGTCACCGCCGCAGACGGTGGTGGTGATTCCAGCGATCATCGCGTTGACGCCTAAGCCCGACGCGCAGGCGAGCGGGCGGTTGGCGAAGATGCCCATGCAGATGGTCATGATGCCGGCGCCCAGGCAGGTGGCGCAGGCGAGCGCTCCCGCATCGATGCCGGCGCCCGAGAGCACCGCAGGGTTGACGGCGATGATGTAGGCCATCGCCAGGAATGTTGTCAGTCCAGCGCGAAGTTCGGTCCCGATTGTGGACTTGCGCTCACTGACGTGAAAAAGTTCGTCCATGCATACCCTTTCCTTGTTCGGCCCCGAGTTTAGGCCGATTGACACGAACTCAACTACTATATCGCCTTTGAAAGGTTGATGTTCCTCGCATGTTGATGTTCGGCGCTTTGTAGCAGACGGACGGTATTTTTCGCATGAAAATGTGTGGGTACCGTATACTTAAGCAGTTACAACGACCCCTATGGAGGAACGTATGATTAAAGAGCTCTGCCACGACGAGGCTGTTCTGTCCCAGCGTTGCGAGGTTGCGACCGTCGAGGACGAGTCGGTGGCACAGGACCTGATCGATACCATCAAGTCGCTCGACGATGCCGGCTGCCTTGCCGCCAACCAGATCGGCGTCACCAAGAAGGTCTGCGTCTATCTGGACGACGCCGGCGAGCCCCATGTGCTCTACAACCCCCGTCTGGTGTTTGGCCTGGGTGCCAGCAAGATGGAGGAGAGCTGCCTGACGCACGAGGAGGTCACCAAGTCCACGCGCTACATCAAGTGCAAGGTTGCCTTTGACCAGATCGTCGACGGCAAGATGAAGGAGTGCCGCCGCGACTATGCGGGCTTTGAGGCACAAATGATCCAGCATATGATCGATCACTGTCTTGGAAAGTTGGTCTAAGGGGACCAAAGCACCGCACTTCGTCTCTTTTGGCCCGGGCATGACATTGTTGTCATGTCCGGGCTTTTGTGTTTAGCGCCTTTTTGTTTGGAGACAATGAAATTAGCAAGAACGTAAAGCTAGGAGGCGCTATGTGCACGAGTATTCGATTTACCGATAATTCTGGCCACATGTATCTAGGCCGCAACCTCGACTGGAGCTTTGACTACGGCCAACAGGTTCGCGTGATGCCGCGCGGGTTCCACATTCCGTATTCGTTTATCGACGACGCGACAGCGGCACACGCGGTGATCGGTATGTGCATCGATTACAAGAACTACCCTATGTTCTTCGATTGCGGCAACGATGCGGGCCTCGCCGTGGCGGGCCTCAATTTCCCGGGTTATGCCGAGTATGCCGAGGGGCCGGTTGATGGAAAGACCAATATCGCGGCCTATGAGTTTCCCCTGTGGGTGGCAGCGACGTTCTCGACGGTCGATGAGGTCGAGGCCGCGCTGCGCGACACGGTGATTGTCGCCAAATCTGCCGGAGAGGGGCTGGGCGTGTCGCTGCTCCATTGGATTATCGGCGACAGCCAGCGCAGCATCGTGGTCGAGATGATGGCTGACGGCCTGCATGTATACGACGATCCGGTCGACACCCTTGCCAATCAGCCCACCTTCCCGTGGCACATGGAAAACCTCCGCACCTATATCACCGCCACAAGCGATTTTCCGCAGACGGCGACATGGCGTGGCGCCGAGCTTAAGCCCTATGGAGCCGGTGCCGGCATGCGCGGCATTCCGGGCGATTGCTATTCGCCGAGCCGTTTTGTAAAGGCGGCGTACCTCAATGCCAATTACCCGCAAAAGGAGAGCGAGACCGAAAACGTCGTTCGCATGTTCCGCTCGCTCGAGGGCGTGGTGATGATCGAGGGAGCGTCCAGGATGGGCGATGGCAAGTTCGAGAAGACTATCTATACCGGATGCTTTAGCGCGCGCACGGGCAATTATTACTACGCGATGTATGGGGATCCGTCGATTCGCTACGTGAGCCTGATGGATGCCGAGGGCGCGAGCCCCGATAGACTCGTGGTTCCCGAGCCGCGTCGTTCGTAGCCGTTAGCTTTACTGCAATGCAAATCGGCCCTGCGTCTCCCGTGAGATGCAGGGCCGCTGTCGTTGATTTGTGACGTCGCTAGAAGTTGGCATCGTTGAGCTGTTCGCTCTCGAGGCCGTCGAGCTGTTGCTGTTCGGGCGTATCGGCGACGCTCTCGAGCAGCTCGGTGGGATCGACGTTCATGCTCTTGCCGGCCTCGTTGCCGTTGACCAAGTCGTCCGAGAAGATGTCGACCTCCATTTCCTCGGCCTCTTCGATCTGAACTTCGAGCGGCACCTGGGTGCGCACGAGCTTAACGGCCGGGCGCATGCGGGCAAACAGCGGCACGTACTCGATGATGATGGCCGAGTTCTCAAGACCGTACCAGCGTGCCGGGCTTCCGCAGACGCGGCGGACGGCGTACTTGATGGCCATCACGCGGTGGTCATTGCGGTTGATGTCCGTTTCGGGGGCGAGCATCTTGCGCAGCATGCAAAAACGGAAGTCGCCCACGTTGCCGCGCGTCTCGTAGATGGAGTAGGTGTGGTGCTGCGGCGGCAGCTCGCCCGAAGCCATCAGGTCGCCGACGATCTGACGCAGATAGGCGTTGATGCGCTGGTTGACCTTAAAGCCCAGGTCCAGGCGAACGCGGAAGAGGAAGTCCGTGCCAAAGGTCTCGACGGAATACTCGTGCGTATAGGGCTCGTCGGTGACATGCACGTTAATGAACCAATACGCCTTGGCGCGCTTGGGATGTTTATCCAGGATGGAATAGAGCACGTCGCGGTCGAGTGTGAGCGGATCGGGGCTGTTGGTGAGGAACACCAGGTTGTCGGCGAGCACGGGATAGGTCTCGTCGTTGCGCAGGCGGTTGAGCTGATCGATGTACTTGGAGACGGGCAACAGAATCGTCTGCGTGCGCTCGATGGCGGTGCCACGGCGCCACACGTACATAAGGCCAAACAGCAGTGCGGCCAGGAAGATCATCACATAACCGCCGTCAAAGAACATGGTGAGGCACGAGGCGAAGAAGCACAGCTCAATGGCACCGAAGAGCAGGGCGAAGACGCAGGCGCCCAGCTTGTGCTTGAGAATGCCAGCGATATAGCTCGTCAAAAGCGTCGTAGTCATGAGCATGGTCACGGTAATGGCGAGGCCGTAGGCGCTCTCCATGCGCTCGGAGTTTTGGAACAGCAGCACGATGAAGATGCAGCCGACCCACATGATGTTATTGACGAGCGGAATATAGAGCTGGCCCTTGGTGTCGCTGGGGTAGTGGATGCGCAGATGCGGCATAAGGTTGAGACGCGTTGCCTCGGATACCAGCGAGAACGAGCCGGTGATGAGCGCCTGCGAGGCAATGATGGCCGCCACGGCCGAAAGCACGATGGCAAAGGGGCGCAGGGGCTCGGGGAGCATCATATAGAACGGGTTGACGATATCCATCGCGAGCAACTGGGGATTGGAATTGTTGGCGAGCAGCCAAGCGCCCTGACCCAGGTAGTTAAGGATAAGCGCCGCTTTAACAAACGGCCAGGATGCGTAGATGTTGGCCTTGCCCACGTGGCCCATGTCTGAATAGAGCGCCTCGGCGCCGGTCGTCGACAGGAAGACGAAGCCGAGCACCATGATGCCCGAGTGGTTGATGGGCGAGAACAGGAACATGACGCCGCGGATGGGGTTAAGCGCGCGCAAGATGGACAGGTTGCCGAGCATGTTGAATAGACCGGCGCCTGCCAGGAACAGGAACCACAGCGTCATGAGCGGACCGAACAGCTTGCCGATTGACGAGGTGCCAGCGCGCTGCATGGCAAACAGGCCACAGATAATGATGATGGTAATAATGATGACGTTAGTTTGCCCGTCACCCAACAGCGCGTGGCCCCACTCGATGGTGCGCAGACCCTCGATGGCCGTGGTAACCGTGACGGCGGGGGTGAGGATGCCGTCGGCGAGCAGCGCCGCACCGCCGATCATGGCGGGGAGAATCAGCCACGGTGCCACCTTGCGTACCAGGCTAAACAGGGCGAAGATGCCGCCTTCGTTGTGGTTGTCGGCCTTCATGGCGATTACCACGTACTTGACCGTGGTCACGAGCGTCATGGTCCAGATGACGAGCGAAAGCGCGCCCAGGATCATGTCCTCGCTGACGGTACCGATGCCGCCGTTGTTGGCGACGATTGATTTCATGGTGTACATGGGGCTCGTGCCGATGTCGCCATAGACGACGCCGAGCGTTACGAGCAGCATGCCAGCGGAGAGGGGGATGGCTCTGTGCCCGCCTTGACCACGCTGGTCTTGGGGGTTTGCCTCCAGTTTGTTGTGTGCCACGTGGACTCCCTTAGACATCCGGTTGTCTGTCTAGGACAGATAATCTTTATGCCGTCTTTATACATACAAGAGCAGTTTGGCACATCAGGTTATTATAGACAATAATCCCCAGCTGGGGATTATTTATGTACGTAGGTAGCATTTCAAAACAGGGGCTTTTAAGCACGTGCTGTCTGGGCTATGCCAGCCTTGGCGCTTGCGCGTTTGCCGGCGAGTTCGCAAAAAATCGCGCCGCCGATGATAAGCGCGGCACCCATCAGACGGACCGGTGTTATGGCTTCGCCCAAAAGGACGGCGGAGAACACGACCGCCGAAAGCGGCTCGAGGTAGCCGACAACGGCGACGGTCTGCACAGGCAGTTTGGCGACGGCGCTAAAGTAGAGCAGGCAACCAATGCCGGTGTTGACGACGCCGAGCATGACGACGGCGCGCCAATCGATGCCTGCGGCGACGCCGGCGGACAGGAATGAGGGTGCACCCTGCGTGATGAGCGTGAGGACCAGCGCGGTCACAAAGGCGGCACTCACCTGGAGCGTGGAGTTCTCGAGGCCTTCGATGTGTGGCGCGCCCTTGCTAGCGATGACCATCAGCGCATAGCAAAATGCCGAGGCGATGCCGCAGGCGATACCTGCAATGGGCATATTGCCGCCTAGACCTTGCGCTGCAATGAGAAAAGCACCGCAAGCAACGGCGATAAAGCCGGCGATTTTGCCGCCGGTCAGCTTTTCGCCAAAGATGAGCGGGGAGAGTGCCATGACAATGATGGGGCCGCAGTAGTACAGCAGCGAGGATACGCCGACGCCGACCGTCTGGTAGGCGCGGACCAGAAAAATCCAGCTGGCGCCCAGCGCAGCTCCCGAGAGGAGGAGGGCTGCGGCTTCGCGGGGGCGAGATGGCGCCTGCAACTTATGGCGTTGGGTGATGGCGAGAATGGTGACAAGCGAGAGTGCGCCCAAAAACGTGCGTAGTAGCACGATATCCGAGCTCGGCAGCGCGATGGCGGCGGCGATGATGCCGTTGGAGCCAAACAATAGCAATGCTGCTAAGTACGTAAACAGTCCGTTGTTCATGCGCTGAAATCCCCTCTATATCCGAGCATGTTCACTATGGGTGAACTGGCTATAGAAGAAAAGCGAATATAATTCATAGATAACATGAAAAAAGCTCATGCATATGTGGAGGGGTGCCGTGGAAACGAATGTTCAAAAGATGCAGGTCCTGCTCGAGACCGTGCGCGCCGGCAGTTTTACGCGCGCCGCCGAGCGGCTGAGCTATTCGCAGTCGGGCGTGAGCCGTATGGTGGCCGATCTTGAGGCCGACTGGGGCTTTAAAGTGCTTGATAGAAGCCGCGAGGGCGTAGTGCTTTCTGCCGACGGGCGGCAAGTTATGCCGGCGGTTGAGGCGCTCTGTGAGGAATTCACTCGCTTGCAGCGACGGGTGGATGAGATGCGTGGGCTCATGCGCGGCAAAATCTGCATCGGTACGTTTTCGAGCGTGGCGACCCACGTGCTGCCGCCGGTGATTGCGCACTTTCGCGCCGATCACCCGGACGTCGATTACGAGCTGCTGATGGGTGATTACTCCGAGATTGAGCAATGGGTGGCGGAAGGTCGCTGCGACCTGGGCTTTATTCCGCGCGAACCACGCGGCGCCGGCATGGCGTCGCGGCCGTTGGTGCGAGACGAGTTAATGGCGGTAGTGCCAACAGGCTCTTTGCTTGCCGCGGCGGAGGTCGTCTCTCTTGCCGATTTGGCCAACGAGCAGTTTATTCTGCTGGAACGCGGCACAGATGATGAGATTACGCCGCTGTTTCGCCGCGCGGGCCTGGCGGTGCGCTCTAAGCTGTCGACCTGGGATGATTATGCGATTATGGCCATGGTCGAGGACGGTCTGGGCGTGAGCATTCTTCCGGCGCTCATCTTGCGCCGCTGCCAGTTCGATGTTGCCGTGCGCCCGCTCGAGGGACATCCTCATCGGCAGATCAACGCCATATACCGCACCGCTGACGTTTCGCTTGCGGCGGCTTGTTTTCTTGAATATCTCTAAAAGCGCGTACCTGTTGTCTACTTTGGGACAATTCTCGGGGCTCGGTACATTTTCTTGTGAAATTGAACTTTCTGATAATGTGCCGCGCTATACTGCTGCCTAAATTGAACTCAGGTTCAATTCGTGTTCTATAAATTGAACTTTGCCAGCAAGGAGGTTCTAGTGGCCCAAGAGACGTTTTGCGATCGCCTGCGACAGACTATGTCCGATCGCGACGTTCGCCAGTCGGACGTAATCCGCGCATCGGAGATGCTCGGCAAAAAACTCGGCAAGAGTCAGATGAGCCAATATGTGAGCGGCAAGACGATCCCGCGGCGCGATGTGGCAGAGCTGCTCGCCCGCATTTTGGAGGTCGATGTTACCTGGCTGCTCGCCGGTGACGCCGACCAAGGTGAGACCCCTCCGTCCCGTAAAGTTGCCAAATCCGAACCTAGTTCCTCAGCTCAAATTCCAAGGAGCACCACCATGCGTACTTTTTCTAAATCCACCAAGCTCGATAATGTCCTGTATGACGTGCGCGGCCCCGTCGTCGACGAAGCTGCCCGTATGGAGGACGAGGGCGAGCGTATTCTCAAGCTCAACATCGGCAACCCGGCGCCCTTCGGTTTCCGCACGCCCGATGAGGTCATCAAGGACATGCGCCAGCAGCTGCCCGACTGCGAAGGCTATTCCAACTCGCGTGGCCTGTTCTCCGCGCGCAAGGCAATCATGCAGTATTCGCAGATCAAGGGCCTGCCCAACGTTCAGATGGAGCATATCTACACGGGCAACGGCGTGTCCGAGCTCATTCAGCTTTCGATGAACGCGCTGCTCGACAACGGCGACGAGATTCTGATCCCCAGCCCCGACTATCCGCTCTGGACGGCGTGCGCAACCCTTGCCGGCGGTCATCCCGTACATTATCTGTGTGATGAGCAGGCGGATTGGTATCCCGACTTGGAGGATATGGAGTCCAAGATTACGAGCGCGACCAAAGCTCTCGTCATCATCAACCCCAACAACCCCACGGGTTCCGTCTATCCGCGCGAGGTGCTCGAGGGCATCGTCGAGGTTGCACGTAGGCATCAGCTGATGATCTTTGCCGATGAGATCTACGACCGCCTGTGCATGGACGGCTACGAGCACGTCTCGATTGCCTCGCTCGCCCCCGACCTGCCCTGCGTCACCTTTAGCGGCCTTTCCAAGTCGCACATGATCGCGGGCTATCGTATTGGCTGGATGGTGCTTTCGGGCAACCAGCGCTGCATGAGCGACTTCATCATGGGCATTAACATGCTCTCCAACATGCGCCTGTGCTCCAACGTGCCGGCTCAGTCGATTGTCCAGACGGCGCTCGGCGGCCATCAGTCGGTTAACGACTACATCCGCCCCGGCGGTCGTGTCTACGAGCAGCGCAACTTTGTGTATGAGGCGCTCAACAAGATTGACGGCATCTCGGTGGTCAAGCCGCGCGCGGCGTTCTATATCTTCCCCAAGATGGATGTGAAGAAGTTCAACATCACCGATGACGAGCAGTTCGCCCTTGACCTGCTGCACGAGAAGAAGATCCTGATCACGCGCGGCGGCGGCTTTAACTGGGCCGAGCCCGATCACTTCCGCATCGTGTACCTGCCGCGCATGGAAGTGCTCAAAGAGTCGCTCGAAGACCTCGCCGACTTCTTCGATCACTACCGCCAAGCGTAGGGAGTTAGGTATCTGCCGCCGCAAGAATCGAGGCGTCGCAGGATAGACATACGACAGCGAGCGAGCCGCATTTGCGCCAAGGTGACGTGAAATGAGAGGGCGCTGACCTTCTGGTCGCGCCCT
>CABUGI010000006.1 GCA_902491055.1 uncultured Collinsella sp.
CGCAGCGGAAGCGGGCGGCGCCAGCCGCACGCGGACATCCCGCTGGGGGCACCAACTTTAAAATGTTCGAACCCGCCGGATGTAAGGTCCGGCGGGTTCGTTCTTTTTGCCGTTATAAAACGAAAAGTACTCAATGCCCTTGCGCTAGATGAACAGCTCGCATTCTTTTCGCTCAGAGCAGGCTTTGCTCAACATCTTGGTAGCCGCAGAGAGCATGACGGGATTTACCGCGCGAGCGCCCCGCGGACATACGGCAACGCAGCGCATGCAGGAAATGCAGGCCTTTTTGTCCACCCGCTTGGGATCGTCTTTATCGATAGCGCCAACGGGACACGCTGCGGCACAAGCCCCGCAAGCGGTGCACTCTTTTGTGGCCTTGGGCACCATACCGGTGCCCCCTGCCTTCTTATAGGGACGATCGCCCGGAATTGCCGGCTCAGAAGCATCACCTGCAGATATCTTTTGCTGAATCTGATTCGCAAACCCAGCGAGCTGCGCAGCGTCCTGTCGGTCTGGCCGACCGGCTGCAAACTGGCGAACAATAGAATGCTCGGCGATGGCTGAAACCGCCGCGATCACCCGAAAGCCCGCGCCCTTTGCCGCGTCTTCAAGCTCGACCAGCGTGTCCTCATACGCGCGGTTTCCGTAAACACAAACTAGAACCGCCTGCGCACCGTTTCCCCGCATCATACCCAAACGCTCCGCGGCCACAGCCGGGACTCGCCCGCCATACGAGGGCACCGCGATCACGGCTACATCCTCTTTTGTCATCGCAACCGTGCGAAAACCAAGCCCGCTATCGGTCAGATCTACAGCAACGGTTTCCCCTTCCAACGTATTGGCAATGTAGCCAGACGCCTTTTCCGTTCCGCCGGTCGGGCTAAACACGATATCGAATACCTTCATCGGATAATCCTCCCCTTTACGAACAAACGCCCGAAACGTCCGCATGCCAAAACAGGTTACAACTTTTAAGATGCCCCGCGCGAAACGCTTGCTCGGTTGCAAGTTCAAAGCAGGTCCGAGCGACATAAAAAGAAGGGGCCTCGCACAGGCGAGACCCCTTCACACGCAAAATCAATCGTGTCTGTTACACATAGAACAGAATGTCGTCGTAGGTCGGGACCGGCCAGTAGTCGGCGGCCACGATCTCCTCCATGGCGTCCACGGCGGCGCGCAGCGTATCCATAGCGGGAACGACCTCGTGCGCGTACACGTTGGCCTGCTCCTGGCCATCGAGAGCCTCGGCCTTCTGATGCACGACGTCGAGCGCCTTGATGGAGTCGTTGATGGCAGTGATACCGTTGCAGAGCTTGTTGAGCGTGTTCTGCTCGCACTGCATGGCGGCCTCAGCACCGGCGGCACGAATAGTCTCAAGGCCCTTAGCGACCTTGGTGGCATAGGCGGTAATGACCGGGCGATAGGTACGACGCGCCTCGCGAACCATCGTGGTGGCCTCGATGTTCATGAGCTTGTTGTACTTCTCGAGCTTGCAGTCGTAGCGGCACTGGGCCTCGGCCTTGGTCAGGACACCCGTCTCCTCAAAGAGTGCGATGGCCTTATCGGAAACAAAGGCGGGCAGGGCGTCGGCCGTGGTCTTGTTGTTGGCAAGGCCGCGCTTCTCGGCCTCGACGGGCCACTCATCGGAGTAGCCGTCACCGGAGAACAGGATGCGCTGGTGGTCGGTCAGGACCTTCTTGCAGTACTCGAGCGCAGCGTCCTGGAACTCATCCTCGGGCGTACCCTCAAGCGCGTCGGCGAAGGACTTGAGCGACTTGGCCACGGCGGCATCGAGCACCAGGTTGGAGTCGGAGACGTTCTGCTCGGAGCCGCAGGCACGGAACTCGAACTTGTTGCCGGTGAAGGCAAACGGGGAGGTGCGGTTGCGGTCGGTGTTGTCCTGCATCAGCTTGGGCAGAGTATCGGCGCCCAAGTCGAGCACGCCGCGCGTGGCATGGACGGAAGCCTTGCCATCGATGATCTTCTCGACGACCTCGGTAAGCTGGTCGCCCAGGAAGATGGACATAATCGCCGGAGGAGCCTCGTTGGCGCCCAGACGATGGTCGTTACCGGCCGAGGCAACGGAGGCACGCAGGAGCTCCTGATAGTTATCGACGGCCTCGATCACCGCGGTGAGGAAGACGATGAACTGCAGGTTGTCGAGCGGGGTGTCGCCCGGATCGAGCAGATTCTCGGACTCGGTGCCAAGCGACCAGTTGTTGTGCTTGCCCGAACCGTTAATGCCCTCGAAGGGCTTCTCGTGCAGCAGGCAGACCAAGTCGTGGCGGGAGGCGATGAGCTTCATCTTCTCCATCATGACCAGATTCTGGTCGATGGCCTCGTTGACTTCGCCATAGACGGGGGCGAGCTCATGCTGGCAGGGAGCAACCTCGTTGTGCTTGGTCTTGGCGGGAATGCCAAGCGCCCACAGTTCATCGTCCAGATCCTTCATATAGGCTGAGACGGTGGGGCGGATAGCGCCAAAGTAGTGCTCCTCGAGCTCCTGGCCCTTGCAGGGAGCGGCACCAAAGAGGGTGCGGCCGGTAATGACCAGGTCCTTGCGCTTGCGGTAGGCGTCCTTCTTGATCAGGAAGTACTCCTGCTCGTCGCCCACGGAAGGAACGACTTTCTTGGGGGTCTTACCGAACAGCGCCAAAACGCGCTTAGACTCACGCGAGAGCGCGGTCATGGAACGCAGCAGCGGGGTCTTCTTGTCCAGGGCCTCGCCCGTGTAGGAGCAGAAAGCCGTGGGGATGCACAGGACATCGTCCTTAATGAAGGCGGGGCTGGTGGGATCCCAAGCGGTGTAGCCACGGGCCTCGAAGGTGGCGCGCAGGCCGCCGTTGGGGAAGCTGGAGGCATCGGGCTCGCCCTGGATGAGGTTCTTGCCCGTAAACTTGGTAATGGCGGTGCCGTCGTGGTTGGGCTCCAGGAAGCTGTCGTGCTTCTCGGAAGTAATGCCCGAAAGCGGCTGGAACCAGTGCGCATAGTGCGTCGCACCCTTGGAGATGGCCCAGACCTTCATGGCATGGGCAACGGCGTTGGCCACATCCAGGTCGAGCGGCTCACCGCCCTCGAGGGTTGCAGCAAGGCGCTTCCAAATGTCCTTGGGGAGGTAGTCCTTCATGACTTCCTCAGAGAACACCATGGTCCCGAAGCGGTCAGTAAGTTCGGCCATACGGAACTCCCTTCGTATCGGCACCGCGTGAGAAGCGGTGTTGATTACTAACGAACGAGTCATAGCTTAGACTCGCCGTGTTTCCGCGACATTACCGTTATGTTGCTGTCGCGAAACCAATCAATGAGGTTACCCTATCGAGGCGGCGTTGCCACCCTCAACAGCCAATCAACTGCATAAATTGCAGACCTCTCCCCATGGTTTAAGGGTAGTCAATTTGGGATGGAGCTCTATTAACTGGTATTTTGCATCAGATACCAGTCTTTATAGTCCGTGCCTAGATTAGCCGCTCTGTTATAGAGAAAGCCGATAGCAAGGCATCTTTGATTGGTATCCCCGAATAACGAGTGAAACTCCACCGTGACACAGTGGTGCTGTAGAATCCTTACAACACATCACACTATTACGTATCTAGAGGAGCACGATATGCGCGTCGACGAGGTTTTTAAGCAGGCAGCATCCCAGGGCACCGTGCCCATTTCGTTTGAGATGTTCCCGCCCAAGGGCGAGCTGACCCTCGACACGGCTCGCGAAGTGGCAGGCAATCTGTGCAAGCTTTCGCCGAGCTTTGTCTCGGTCACCTGCTCGGCTGGCGGCTCGGGCAACGGCGCCACCACCGCCCCCATCGCGCATATGATTACGAGCGAATTCGATACACCCTCGGTGGCACACCTTACCTGCGTGGGCCGCTCGCACGCCGATATCGCCGCCAAGATTGACGAGTATCGCACCGCCGGCGTGGAAAACATCCTGGCCCTGCGTGGCGATCTCCCTGCCGGCGCAACCGAGGACGACAAGCCCGCCTCGGACTACGCCTACGCCCGCGACCTCATCCCCGAGCTCGTCGACGCCGGCTTTTGCGTGGGCGCCGCAGCCTACCCCGAGGGCCACATTGCCTGTGAGGATCTCAACCTCTCGGTCGAACACCTCAAGCAAAAACAGGACGCCGGCGCGAGCTTCTTTGTGACACAGCTCTTCTTTGATAACGAGTGCTTCTACCGTTTTCGCGAGCTTGCCGACAAGGCCGGCATCACCGTGCCCATTACCGCGGGCATCATGCCGTTTATGGGCAAGTCGCAGATCAGCCGCATGGTCTTTATGTGCGGCGCGTCGCTGCCCTCCCCCGTCATCAAGATTCTCGCCAAGTACGAGAACGACCCCGAGAGCCTGCAGGCAGCCGGTGTAGATTATGCCGCCCGCCAGCTTTGCGACCTCAAGGAGCACGGCGCCGACGGCCTGCACCTGTACACTATGAACCGTCCTGCGATCGCCGCGACCATTATGGAGCGCCTGGGGTAATGGAAAAACCGCACATCGATACAACCGCTGTCGAAGTGCCGGCCGACCTTGCGTCGCCGGCGCTTTACCGTGTCGATGCTGCGCACCATCCCCGTGTCGACCGTGCCGAGATGCTGCGGTATCTGGGTTACGGCGGCCAGCAGATCGAGCCCGAGCTGTCACGACGTATTGAGCTTGTGGTCGAGCGTCTGGAACTTGACATTGAGCCCCGTGGCGTGCGCCGCGTGTTTGCCGTCGATGCCACGGGCGTGGACGAACAAAGTGAGCCTTGCATTCGCTTGGTCGGCACCAACGTTGAGCTGCGAGGTCGCGATATCTATCGACATCTCAAAGATGCCCGCTTTGCCGCGCTCATGGCATGTACCCTCGGCATGGACGCCGAGCGTCGCCTGCGCACCACGGGAGCCCAACATCCCCTGGAGGGCGCCGTGCTCGACGCCGCGTGCTCCGCTTACGTAGAAGCCGCCGTTGAGCAAATGGACCAGCAGGTCAAGACGGACGCCGCCGCACACGGGCTCGCCGGCAACTGGCGCTTTAGTCCCGGCTACGGCGACTGCCCGCTCTCGGCCCAGCGCTCGATCGTCAATGCGCTCAACGCCACGCGGCTCATCGGGCTTACCGTCACACCCACCAGCCTGCTCATGCCCACCAAAAGCGTGACCGCGGTGATCGGCCTATTCGACGGCGAAGTCCACGACGCCCAGAGCCGCCCCACCTGCAATATCTGCCGCATGCGCGAGCACTGCCGCTTCCGCGCCGCCCACACCACCTGCTATTCCAGCCATTAGGAGCCCTCAATGTTTACTCCGCTTATCACTCATGATTCTGACGGCACTGCATTGGCGGCACCCGTTGATGCCGCACGTCGCAACGGTGCCACGTACAAGACGCGCACGATCGGCGATCTGCGCATTAAGGACGATCGCCTGCGTGCGGCCATCGAGGGCACGGGACACCTGCTGTTCGACGGCGGCATGGGCACCATGTTGCAGGCCGCTGGCATGAAGGCGGGCGCCCTGCCCGAGCTGCTCAACTTTGAGGAACCCCAGGTTATCACCGATATCCAACGTCAATATGTCGAGGCCGGCTGCGACGTGATCACCGCCAACACCTTTGGCGCCAACGCCCACAAGCTCGACGGTGCCGCCACCGTGGCAGACGTCTTTGCCGCGGCCGTCGCCTGTGCCCGCGAGGCCGGCGCCCGCTACGTCGCCGGTGACATCGGCCCCATCGGCGCGCTGCTTCGCCCCTTGGGTACCCTCAGCTTCGACGAGGCCTACAACCTCTTTGCCGAGGAAGTGCGTGCCGGCGTCGATGCGGGCGTGGACCTCTTTATTATCGAGACCATGACTGACCTTGCCGAGATCAAGGCGGCGGTCCTCGCCTGCCGCGAGAACTCCGACCTGCCCGTCTTTGCCACCATGACCTTTGAGGAAGACGGTCGCACCTTCCTGGGCACGAGTCCCGAGGTTGCCGCCATCACGCTCGATGCCATTGGCGCCGACGTTTTGGGCATCAACTGCAGCCAAGGACCGGCCGAGCTCCGAGGACTCGCCGCGCGTATGCTCACCGTTACCGACAAGCCCATTATGGTGCAAGCCAACGCGGGACTGCCCCACGTGGACGATGACGGCAATACCGTCTTTGATATCCAGGCCCCCGAATACGCCGAAGCCGTCGCCGGCATGATCGCCGACGGCGTGAGCGTCGTGGGCGGCTGCTGCGGCACCACGCCGGCGCACATGGCGGCCTTGCGCACGCTTATCGATAACCACACGCCCAGCCCGCGCCGCCGCAAGCCCAGCATGTCGGTCACGAGCGCCCAAACGGTCGTGGACCTTCCCTGCGACGGCCACAAGATCGCCGTCATCGGCGAGCGCATCAACCCCACCGGCAAAAAGCGCCTGCAGCAGGCCCTGCGCGACGGCGACCTGGACTACGTCGTGAGCCAGGGTATCAGCCAGCAGGAACAGGGCGCCGACATCCTGGACGTTAACGTGGGCCTGCCCGAGATCGACGAGGTCAAGATCATCCAACAGGCCACCGAGCAGCTCCAGGGCTCCACGTTGCT
Source organism: uncultured Collinsella sp. (assembly GCA_902491055.1). GTDB lineage: Bacteria > Actinomycetota > Coriobacteriia > Coriobacteriales > Coriobacteriaceae > Collinsella. The sequence continues at coordinate 6,549 of CABUGI010000006.1, forward strand.
GCCGCTGCAGATCGACTCCACCGACCCCGCAGCCGTCGAGGCCGCCGTGCGCCGCTACGCCGGCAAGCCCATCATCAACTCGGTCAATGGCAAGCAGCAGATTATGGATGAGATCTTTCCGCTGGTCGCCCACTACGGCACCAACGTTGTCGGCCTTACGCTCGACGAAGGCGGCATCCCCGATACCGCCGAGGCTCGCTTCGCCATCGCCGAGCGCATCGTGGCCGAGGCTGCCCGCTACGGCATCGGACCGGACCGCATCCTCATCGACTGCCTGGTCATGACCGCCTCGACCAATCAACGCCAAGCCGAACAGATCCTGCGCGCCATGTCCCTGTGCAAGGAGCGTCTGGGCGTCAAATGCGCACTCGGCGTGTCGAACATCAGCTTTGGTCTGCCTGCCCGCCCGCTGCTGGGCTCGGTCTTTTTGGCTGCCGCTTTTGGCGCGGGCCTGGACGCCCCCATCATGAACCCAGGTTCCAAGCGCTTTATGGATACCGTCTACAGCTATCGCGTCCTGAGCGTTGAGGACGAGGGCTCGACCGGATACATCGAGCGCTATGCCGGCTGGACCGATCCGTACAAGATCGCCGCGAACCCGGCGGCGGCTCAGGCAGTATCGACCGACACTGTGCCCGCTGCTGGCACCGCCGGCACCGACGACAACGACGACCCGATTCGTCGCATGGTCGTCTCGGGCCGCAAAGGCGAAATCGCGGCCGAGACCGAGCGTCTGCTGGCAGACCACGACGCCATGGACCTCATCAACAATCACTTTATCCCCGCCCTCGACGAGGTTGGCGTCCTCTTTGACCAGGGCAAGTTCTTCTTGCCGCAGCTCATGGCCTCGGCCGAGGCAGCGCGCGTGGGCTTTGACACCATCAAGCGCCTGATGCCCGCCGGCGAGATTGCCGACAAGGGCAAAATCTGCGTGGCCACCGTCAAGGGCGACATCCACGACATCGGCAAGAACATCGTCAAGATGCTGCTCGATAACTACGGCTACACCGTCTTTGACCTAGGCCGCGACGTCGACCCGCAAGAGGTGCTCAAGACCGTGCGGGAGCGTGACATCAAGCTCGTCGGCCTCTCGGCGCTTATGACCACCACGGTCGTCGCCATGGAGGAGACCATCAAGTTGCTCCATGCCGAGGTTCCGGGCGTCAAGATCATCGTAGGTGGCGCCGTGCTCACCCCCGAATACGCCAAGCAGATCGGCGCGGACTACTACGCCAAGGATGCCGCCGAAAGCGCGCGCATCGCCGAAGAGGTCTTTGGGCAGTAACACAACGGAAACAACCGAGCACCAAAACGTGCCGCACGCGCCACTTGGCACGTGCGGCACGTTAGAATAGATAAGGCTATGCTCGTTTTGGCAGATAGGAGTGCAAGGATGGCGATCACGCCCGCAGAAATCGCGGAAACCCGCGGCATGGTTGAGGAGCAGAACCTCGACATCAGGACCATCACCATGGGTGTTTCGCTCATGGGTTGCGGCGACGAGAACCTCGACCGCATGTGCACGAAGATCTACGACCACGTGACACACACGGCTGAGCACCTGGTCGAGACCGCCGAGAACCTCGAGCGCGAGTACGGTATCCCCATCGTCAACAAGCGCGTTTCCGTCACCCCGGTGGCGCAGATCGCCGCGTGCTGCAAGGATGAGGACCTCACCCCTATCGCGCACGCACTCGACCGCGCGGCCGAGACGCTCGGTATCGATTACCTGGGCGGCTTCTCCGCGCTCGTCCAGAAGGGCATCGGCGACGCCGACCGCCGCGTCATCCAGTCCATCCCCCAGGCGCTCGCCACCACGAGCCGTGTCTGCTCCAGCGTGAACGTCGCCACCCTGCGCGCCGGCATCAACATGGATGCCGTGCTCATGGCGGCTCAGACCATCATCGATGCCGCTAAACTCACGGCCGACCAGGATTCCGTCGGCGCTTCCAAGTTTGTATGCTTTGCCAACATGGTCGAGGACTCCCCGTTTATGGCGGGCGCCGTCCACGGCGGTGGCGAGGCCGACGCCGTCATCAACGTAGGCGTCTCGGGCCCCGGCGTTATGGCCGCAGCCCTGGAGACGCTGCCCGATTCCGCATCGATGATGGAAGTCGCCGAGAAGATTAAGCAGACCGCCTTTAAGATCACCCGCGCCGGCGAGCTCATGAGCCGCGAGGCCGCCCATCGCCTGGGTGTCGAGAAGGGCATTGTCGACCTGTCGCTGGCGCCTACGCCTGCCGTCGGCGACTCCGTCGCGCGCATCCTCGAGATCATCGGCGTGGGCACCTGCGGTGGCCCCGGCACGACCTGCGCGCTCGCCATGCTCAACGATGCCGTCAAGAAGGGCGGCGTCATGGCCAGCTCCAGCGTGGGCGGTCTCTCCGGCGCCTTTATCCCCGTGTCCGAGGACGCCGGCATGATCGCCGCCGTCGAAGCCGGCGCGCTTTCGCTTGAGAAGCTCGAGGCCATGACCTGTGTGTGCTCCGTCGGCCTGGACATGATCGCCATCCCCGGCGACACCCCGGTCGAGACCATCGCCGGCATCATCGCCGACGAGATGGCCATCGGCGTCATCAACAACAAGACCACGGCCGTCCGCGTGATTCCTGCCATCGGCAAGGGCGTGGGCGACTGCGTCGAGTACGGTGGCTTGTTCGGCCGTGCGCCCATCATGCCGGTAAACCCCAACGCCGGCACCGTGCTTGCCCACCGCGGTGGACGCTTCCCGGCGCCGCTGAACTCGCTCAAGAACTAGCTGAGGGGGACTGGCGAGGAGCCCCGGGGAGGGCAAATATATAAGGTCGCCTGCTCGGACAGTCCTGACTCGCACGGAGAGCACATTAAGTGCTCTCCGGCTCGTGCGGAACTCGCGATCGACCTTATATATTTGCCCTCCCCGGGGCTCCCGCACAACGGGACCTCGGTTGGGTTCTATCCCTTTGGCAGTCGCTTCGCTCCTGCCCGCCTTGGTTGTGAGGGCGGTTTGGCGTTGGAACGGTTCTTTCTGATATATGCTGGTTGCGGCTCTTCTTTTGGGAGGAGTCGCTTTTTTGTTGCTAGGAGGTTGGCCCGTGGTTGATGGGGAGAATCGTTCTGAGCTGCTTGCTGCGGATTGGAATGGCGAATGGATGCGTCTGCAAGCTGATCGGCGGCGGGCTGATGATTCTTTTGAGTGGGATAAGCGGGCTCGGCATTTTCGGCCGCTTGAGACTGCCCCTTATGCTCGGGATTTTATGAAGCTGTTGGCGCTTGAGCCAGACGAGTCGGTGCTTGATATGGGGTGTGGGGCTGGGTCGATTGCTATTCCGCTTGCTCAGGCTGGGCATTCCGTGATTGCTGCCGACTTCTCTCCTGCCATGTTGGGCACGCTTGATGCCGGCATTGAGTATTACGGGCTCGAAGATCTTATTACGCCGCTTGAGCTTGCTTGGGATGATGATTGGGATTTGGTTGGACCGGCCGCGAAAGCGGTGGATGCTGCCTTTGCCAGTCGCTCTGTCACCACGACCAACCTAAAAGGCGCGCTTGCCAAGCTTGATCGTACGGCTCGTCGGCGTTGTGCTGTCACGATGGTCGCCAACTCCAGCCCGCGCTATGACCTGCACCTGATGAACGCCATCGGTGCCTCGGTTACCTGCAGTAATGGCTTTGTGTATGCTTTTAATATCCTCATTCAGATGGGTGCCCTGCCGCAGGTTACGTACTTTGAATCGCCTCGTCGCGATACCTTCGATAACCTTGAAGCGGGCGTAGCAGATTTTTCCCGTATGCTCGAGCATGGCAACGAGGATAAGGTCGACCGTCTGCGCGACTACATCGCCCAGCACATGATTGAGAACCCCCATGCCGGCGAGCCGGGCTCCAAGGGCATGCCACAGGGACGCTATATACTCGACCACGTCCGCAAGGTCCGTTGGGCGTTTATTGCATGGGAGCCGGTCTCTGCACCCCGCTCGTAGTCTGTTCGCAGCCCGCACCGCCCACTCACTCGGCATCCGCATTCTTTTTGAACTGGGCAAACGCGCTCCACACCGCGCCGTTCCTGCGCTATCGTGGGACAGCTCACGTAGATTAAGGCCCCATCGTGGGTCGCCCCATACATAGAAAGCGAGAACCCATGGCACTGACAGGAGCACAGGTCAAGCAGCTTCGTAGCATGGCCCATCACCTCAACCCCGCCATCATCATCGGTAAGTCCGATGTCAACGAGGGCACCGTCGAGCAGACGGTCGCCTACCTGGAGAAGCACGAGCTCGTTAAGTGCTCCGTGCTCGATGGCTCCAGCCTTTCCGCCCGCGAGGCCGCCGAGGAGCTCGCCGAGCGTTGCCACGCCGAGGTCGTCCAGGTCATCGGCCGCAAGTTCTCACTGTATCGCGAGTCCTCGCGCAAGGACATCGAGAAGATCAAGCTCGTCTAAGAGCCAATAATCCGGCGAGCCAACACATAGCAAGCTTACGGGTGCCCAAGTACTTCGGGCGCCCGTTTTTTATCGCTCGACCAGCACGCGATTGAGCCGCCCCTCCACCAAGCGCTCGTATAGACGCCGCGTCTCGGGCTCGGGCACGCCATTGACCTGCTCCCTCAGGTGGTGCATATGCCCGCTGTACAGCTCGACGATATCGCGCCGCCGCCCCGCCGCACTGTAGACGCGCATGGCGCAGCGCACCATATCCTCACGCGCCGTTTCCTGTCGAAGCCCCGACTCCGCCAGCCAAATCGCCGACTGCAGATCGTTTTCTTCTAGAGCGGCATTTGCTCCCTTAATCATGCAATCGATGTACTTTGATTGCATAATGCGCCGCATGCGCAAAAAGTAGGTGGGATTACAGCCATTGGGAACATACAGCGGTCCGGCATAAAGCTGCTCAATCTTAAGGCACAGCTCAACTAAATGGGGCCCGCGCGCACCCGTGCGATTTCCCAAAACCTCGCGGCTTATCTGGTCAAACAGCCGTACATCGGTCTTGACGTAGTCGCCGTTGAGCCCAATGCATTCATTTTGGATGAGCACGCACGACTTGCCATCCGGCGTCGGTCCCAAAGCCGACCGCAAGCGCGATATCGTCGAGTACAGGTTGTTGCGGGCGCTATTAAACTCGGCATGGGGCCACAGCTCCATGGCCAGCGTCTCACGATCGACGAGCGCATCCATGCCCAGCGCAAGCCGCTCGGCAAGCGTCGCCGCCTTCTTGCGACGCCACATTTTGTCCGTGATGGGAAACCCATCGCGCTCGGCGCGAAACGCACCAAACATGCGAATCTCGATATGGTCGATGGTATCAACGGCTTCAACCTCGCCGGCCTGGAACAGGCGCTCGCCCTCTCCTTCCAAATCGTCGCGCAGCGAGTACCGCGACAGCTCGCGCACGGGAAGCTTCTTGCGTATCCTGCCCGCCGGCTCGCCCAGACAATGCATGGCAAGGCGCGCAAAGAGCCGATACGATGGCTCTAGAATCCCCGCACGATTCATGGACATCCAGGCCGCAAGATCGCTGTCTCGGCCCGCACAGGCCAAATGCAGCGCCACCGTCCAGGCCTCCGCTCCACCAACCTGCGTCTGGCTTATATCGAGCAACTCCGCTTCCTCGCGCACCGAAACCATCGAGGTGTTACGCAGATATGCCGCGCGCTCCAGCAGCAATGCGTTATCGCGCATGTACGCAATCGACTCCTCGGCAAGTTTGAGCACTTGGACCGCACGGAACTTTGCATTAACCGGCCGTCCCTCTGCCAGCGACTGCCAGCCTTCTAGCAACAGCCCAAACAGCTGAATCTGGTTGTCGCGCATGCGCACGGCAAAACGATCGAGCTCGTTGAACGCCGCGTCGTCGGTTACCGGCAAGCCGGAAAGGAGCCGCCGTGCCGCCAACACCATGCGCACCCAGATAGCCATCGCCTTAAGCCCACGTACGTCGAGCGCCTCCCGCACCACCGTCATCTCGTCGTCGCGCTCGTCGGTTCCCGCAAACGACCCGTCAAAGAGCTCCACCAGCATACTATCGGCCCGTATAACAATCCCCGCGATGTCGAGCTCGCAGTCGTAGGCCTTGCTCGTTTTGAGCTGCTGTAGAACGCCGCCGTCATCTCCCCGCTCGGTCAGGCACCGCTTGACCTCGATATGCGCAGACAACATATCGAGTGCGGTATGGGATGTCTCGATTTCTGGCACGGCCAGATTCGCAGGAAGCCCAAGCCCGTTGTCCCCATAGCAAACAGCCGTCAGCGTCTGGGCCACCCTCCATGAAACAGGGTCTATTTCGCAGGCCGCCCGTTCGCCCCCGCGCTCGATGACCGATGCCATATAGCGAGCGAGCTTTGTATTGGACACGCTGACCGCTGCCAGATATACGCCAAGCGCTTCGGCAGGCGTTGGCTCTGGAGCCGGATCGTCGGCATCGATCGTGCCCAGCGCCGCTCGGCAGATATCGGCCCCGTGCCCCGTCAGAGCCAGATCGACCCCATACTGCCCAGCAAGTTCAAGGACCGCTTCACGGTCCAAAAAGGCGTCCGCCAGGCCCATCGCCGCATCGCATCGGCCCGCCTTAAGCAAAATCCGGGCCGCCCTCGGAACAAGTTCGGGGCGAATCTCGGCCACCAACTTACGCAAGCGCAAGCGTCCGTTATCCTCCGTGCCCAGACACGTAAAACTCCGCTCGGCGGGGTCCAAGCCAAAGATCGGGTAGTCGCGTACAAAGTAGGACTGGTCGACCATCGACAGCCTCACCCCGCAAGCCTCGAGTTCTGCGATATTGCCCTCGCCCATCAAAACCATGAGACATGCCACGCAAAACAGCGCATTATTGTCGAGCGAAGCCAGATCGACAAGTGCCGCGCCATATACGTTGACAATCTCGTTTTCGAGCAGACCGGCTACGTCACCTTGGCCATACAGACCCGTCTGCAATGCCGAGACGAGCTCGGGCACGCCCTGCGTGAGCTGATAAAAGTCAAGCGATGTGCTGATCGAAAACGCCGATGCCCACGCCGAATACTCATAGGCATGCACCTTGAGCATCTGCGCATTGATCTTAACCGAATCGCCCAGCCCATGAATCAGCTGACGATTTGAAGGACGGCAGGAGATAAAGACCCCTACCCCCATAGCGCGCAGCCCACGAATCCTGTCGATGAGGTCTTCGGTATCGTGCTGATCGAGGTTTGGCACATTATCAATCGCGATAAGGGAGTGCGGTTTGTCTTTGAGTTCTTCGGTAACCACCTCGAGCTGCATAAACACCTCGCGCCCAGTGGCGCGATCGGCCTCGATAATCCGCACGGGGCCTCGCGTCGGGTCGCATTTAACCTCATGGGTGTACTGCAGCAGCACCGAGGTCTTCCCAAACCCGTCGGGCGCATAAAGAACCACGATGCCGGCCTTTCGGCCCTTGGCGATAAGCTCATTCATCAAGCGTTCGCGTCGCACCATATAGCCTCCGCCCAGCGGCATCAGCTCGAGCTCGTCTATACTGCTCAAATCGTTTACCATGCCCGCTCCTCAACTCGACCGTATGGACACTGTAGCCGCAAGACCATACAAGCCGCGCTATGAATAGAGCGACCTTGTGTTTTAGGTTGTCTTTTGGTACGCAAGCGGCAAGTTTTTGTACAGCGAGGGCCGACTGTTATTAATCCCCCGACTAATCGGTCTTTAAGCAGTTAAATGAGCTTGTCAGCTTGTCCCATCCAAGCGGCAGTGTAACGCAGATGAACAAGGTTCAGCCATGTCATTCAACTCGCCTAGCACCCGCTACCGTCTACGACCTTCTAGTGGCATTTTTGCATAGAATCTGGTATAGAATGAATCAAGCTGTTGGACATCCGGCATTCGTCAAGCTTGCGGCAAGTTTTTGGTCAAGTGGGCAAAAAGGGATAGCAAAAAGGCCCCCGCAAAGCGGAGGCCTTAGGCAAGGCTATGTCGAGCTGCAGGATTCGCGCTACTCGCAGAGCGAAAGGGCGGCCTCGTCGGCAACGACAACGCAGTTAGTGTGCAGCTGCAGGATCGAAGCCGGGCACTCGGGCGTAACCGGACCATAGCACATGTCATGCACGGCCTGAGCCTTGGCCTCGCCATTGGCGACGACCAGGATCATGCGGGCATACATGATGGTCTGGGTACCCATGGTGTAGGCCTGACGGGGAACATCGTCGATGCTGTCGAACAGGCGGCTGTTGGCCTGAATGGTGCTCTCGGTGAGGTCGACGCAGTGCGTGCCCTTGGAGAAGTGGTCATCGGGCTCGTTGAAGCCGATGTGGCCGTTGTTGCCGATGCCGAGCAGCTGCAGATCCGGGTAACCGGCGGCGGCGACGATCTTGTCGTACTCAGAGCAGGCAGCGGCGGCGTCGGGGTTGGAACCGTCGGGCACATGCGTGTTGTTCAGGTCGATGTTGATGTGATCGAAGAAGTTCTCACGCATGAAGTAGTGATAGCTCTGGGGATCGTCGTGCGAAAGGCCGCGATACTCGTCCAGGTTATAGGTGCTGACCTCGGCAAAGTCGACGTCGCCCTTCTTGTACCAAGCAGCGAGCTGCTTGTAGGCACCGATCGGGGTGGAGCCGGTGGCAAGGCCCAGTACACAGTCGGGCTTGAGGATAACCTGCGCCGAAATGATATTAGCGGCCTTGCGGCTCATATCCTCGTAGTCTTTAGCTTTAATGATCTTCATTACGCGTCCTTTCTCGTACAAGAGAGGCAAGGCTCCCTTACAAGCACTTGCCCGCGGCCCGCGTCGGCCGCAACCAACGTGTGCGGCCACCAGGGCGAGGTCGCGTAATGTATGTGTCTCGTGTCTAGCCGCGTCGAGGCCCCTGCCCGTCCACGGTGACCCAAAGCCTTTTAGCTTCGGACAAATCCCATCTTGCCACTGAGGGCGTCCTCTTTCAAGGGCGCCCTCCGTAAACGTGTTTGAATTGTAGACTAATGGCCACGTGCACTTGCTAGCGCTCGCGAGCAACGATGAGCTGGTCCATCTCTTCAACATGCACGCCAACGGAGCCCTTGATGCTCGAGAACTCAACGGAGTTGCACACCAAGATGGGAACCGTCACATCGTAGCCCTCGGCAGCAATTGCCTCGCGATCGAACTCAATGAGCACATCGCCCTTATGGACGATGTCACCCACTTGCGCATGTACGGTAAAGTGCTTGCCCTCGAGCTGAACAGTGTCCAAACCAACGTGGATGAGCACGTCCAAGCCATCGACCGTGTTAAGCGCAACGGCGTGTCCCGTGGGAAAAATAGCCTCGACCTTGGCATCAGCCGGCGCGATCACGCGCGTACCCGTAGGCTGAATGGCAACGCCCTGGCCCAAAAGGCCGGTGGCAAACGTCTGATCGTTTACCTCGGAAAGCGGAATGACATCGCCCGAGATGGGAGCATCCAGCGTAAGGACTCGACCACGCATACCAAAAGACCTTAGGACTTTAGTGAACATGCTCCCCCTCGGACATACCAATCAATCAAAATAACCTTAACAGTTTACCACTTGGCAACGGTTTTTGACCATTAGGGAAGTTCGCGCTTGACAACCTCGACGATGTCGTCGACAATGCGCTGGGTCAGCTCGTGCGTCTCGGCCTCGGCCATCACGCGGACCAGCGGCTCGGTGCCGCTCGGGCGCACCAGAATGCGGCCGCGGCCGTCAAGCTCCTTCTCGGCAGCAGCAACGGCATCCCAGATGGGCTGGCAATCGTCCAGACCAGCCTTGTTGTCGGAATGCACGTTGACGAGTACCTGCGGGTACTTCTTCATGATGCCGGCAAGATCGGTGAGGGTACGACCGGTGCGCTTGAGCACGGCCAGCAGCTGCAGAGCCGTCACCAAGCCGTCACCGGTGGTGTTGTGCTCCAGGAAGATGATGTGGCCGGACTGTTCGCCGCCGATGACGGCGCCGTCCGCGAGCATGCGCTCCAAAACGTAGCGGTCGCCCACGGCGGTCTGAACCATCTCGAAGCCCTGCTCCTTCATAGCGATGGAGAAGCCCAGGTTGCACATGACGGTCGAGACGATCTCGGAGTTGGCGAGCTTGCCGCGAGCGGCGAGGTCAGAACCGCAGATAGCCAGGATGTAGTCACCGTCGATCTCATTGCCCTCGCTGTCCACGAACAGCACGCGGTCGGCGTCGCCGTCGTGGGCCAGACCGATGTCAGCATGGGTGCGCAGCACGAGCTCGCGCAGGGGCTCGAGGTGCGTAGAGCCGCACTCAACGTTAATGTCGGTGCCGCAGTAATCGGTGTTGATGGCATGGACCGTGGCACCCAGGCGCTGCAGCGCGGCGGGCGTAGTCTGGCAGGAAGCACCGTGACCGCAGTCGACGGCAACGACTAGGCCGTCGAGCCTCAGGCCATCGAGCGTATCGATGGCGTGGTCGACGTATGCCTTGCGAGCGTCCTTCATCTTGATGATGTGGCCCACACCGGCGCCGGTCGGCAGCGTGTCGGCAGCCATGGCTTCCTCGGACATGACCCAGGCGCTGATCTCTTCCTCGACAGCATCGGGAAGCTTCATACCCTTGCGGCTAAAGAACTTGATGCCGTTGAACTCCGGCGGATTGTGCGAAGCGGAGATGACAATGCCGCCATCGAGCTCGTTTTGAACAGTGAGCAGCGCCACGGCGGGCGTGGGGATAACGCCGCAGCAATGAGGACGGCCGCCCTCGGCCATAATGCCGGCGGTCAGAGCGCTCTCGAGCATGGTGCCCGAAAGGCGCGTGTCACGGCCGATGCAGATGTCCGGACCAAGAAACTTGGTCGCCGCGCGACCCAGACGAAACGCGAGGTCGCACGAAAGATCGGCGTTGGCGACGCCACGGACGCCATCGGTACCGAAGATGTTCTGGGGCATAGGATTGCTCCTTCCCTAGCAGGCGATATGCAACCGCCCACCCTAGTCGAAAAAGAAAAGCGGGACCCGCCGAGGAATCGGCAGGCCCCGCTTGTACATTGTATCTCGAAAGGAGATAAAACCTTAGCGCTTGGAGAACTGGGGAGCGCGGCGGGCCTTCTTGAGGCCGTACTTCTTGCGCTCGACCACGCGAGCATCGCGCGTAAGGAAACCGGCCTTCTTGAGGTCAGCACGGTAGTCGCCAGCGTTCAGAAGAGCGCGAGCGATGCCCAGGCGCAGAGCGCCGGACTGACCGGAGATGCCGCCGCCATCGCACAGAGCGATAACGTCGAACTGACCGGCGGTGTCGGTCACCTTGAAGGGAGCAAGGGCGTTCTCAACGAGCTGATGACGGCCGAAATACTGCTCGGCGTCACGCTTGTTGATGGTCACCTTGCCGGTGCCGGGGACGAGACGGACGCGGGCGACGGCGTTCTTACGACGGCCGGTACCCTGGTAGACAACGGTGTTCTCAGCCATCTTTAAGCCTCCAGCTCAATCTTCGTGGGGTTCTGGGCAGCATGCGGATGCTCGGCACCAGCGTAGACCTTAAGCTTGGTCATCTGGGCACGGCCGAGGGTGGTCTTGGGCAGCATACCGCGAACGGCGCGCTCGATGACCTTCTCCGGGTGCTTCTCCATAGCCTGGCGGAAGCTCTCAGCCTTGAGGCCGCCGTTGTAGCCGCTGTGGCGATAATAGGTCTTCGTGTCGGCCTTGTTACCGGTAAGCTGGACCTTATCGGCGTTGATGACGACAACGAAGTCGCCGCAGTCGCTGTTGGGCGTGAACTGGGGCTTGTTCTTACCGCGCAGGATCATTGCGATCTGGGTGGCAAGACGGCCCAGGACAGCACCATCGGCGTCGACGAGAACCCAGTTGCGCTGGACCTCGCCCTGCTTGGCGTAGTGAGTCGATTTCGAAATCACTTAGACTCCTCCATGTACAGTACGTGTTGTTACAGAGATTCACGGGGCTCTGCAAGTAACCCGTCCATATTACCCCGCTCGCCGTACGAGTCAACAGGTATTTTGGCTCCGACCAGAGTTTCTGCACATGTCATCCACGAGCCGTGATTTTCCAGCTCTTTAGCTGTTGTCATTTTTTGAGGGTTCGCCGTCGCTAGCGCTCAACGAACTCTTGGATTTCCGCGAGCAGGCGCTTTGCCTCCTGACGGCCCTGGATATACAGGTCCAAAAGCTTTGCCGAATCGTGCTCGACATGGCCGACCTCGACCGGCTTTTGCGGAGCAACGACCAGCGCACGGCCCTCGCGCTCATACTTCCACAGATGCATGCGCTGGATGTTATAACGGTCGTGGCGCGTCTCGATAGCCTCGAGCAGATAGGGGTAGTCGGCATAGCGGGCGCGCGCGGCCGGCAAAAACTCGTAGGGCTTTTTCTCGTACGAGCGGTCCTGCGTGACAATGACAACCGCGCGATCGAAGCCCGCCTCCTCGAGCACATGCTCGATGGGGACCGAATCGGCTACGCCGCCGTCGACGTATTTGTGCCCGTCAATCTCGACCGGCGGCGTCACCAGCGGCAGCGAGGTCGATGCGCGCACAGCGTCGAGATCGAGCACGGCGCTTTTGACCGGGAGGTACGTGGCCGTTCCAAACAGCATGTCCGTCGCGACGGCGTACATCTCGATGGGGCTCGCGTCGAACGTCTCATTGTCAAAGGGATCCAGGCGGTCCTGGACATCGTTGAAGATAAAGTCGTAACCCACAATAGAGCCCGTAGACGCAAACGATGCGGCGCCCATGAAGCGGCTGTCGCTGCAGAAAGCCAGGTTGATGCGGTTGGCACGGCCGATCTGGTGCGACTTGTAGTTCACGCCGTTGAGGGCGCCGGCCGATACACCGTAGACAGCCGGAATCTCAACGCCGGCCTCCATGAGAACGTCGAGCACGCCTGCGGTAAATTGCCCGCGAAAGCTACCGCCCTCCAGGACGAGCGCGACCTTGCCGGCGTTCTTTGCCTTATCTTCTGCAGTCATGTTGACCTCCTGCGATTGCGTTTTGGCTTTCTTCTACCCAGTTTTGGGATGGCGAGCGCGTGGGTTTTTCGAGGCGGCAGGTGAAGCGGAAAGTGTGTCCCGTTCTCAGAGCAAATTCCGGGTCTCATTTTCCGCTGAGCCCGTCATCAGGAAAATGAATCCCATTTCGAGCTTAGATTCCGGGATGCGCTTTCCGCTTGATGTGTCATCCGGAAACTACGTCCCACTCTACGGCTCGATTCCGGGTCGCAGTTTCCGCTTGAGGTGCCATCCGGAAACTACGTCCCAGTCTGAGCGCGGATTCCGGGATGGACTTTCCGCCTGGGCCGCCATTGGGAAAGCGCGTCCCACTCTGCGTCACTGAGGCGTTTTCTTTACGCTCGCGCCCTGCACGGAGTTCGATTCTCCGCGGTACGGGGGGGGATCCGTTGATGCGGCGCATGGCCGGCTGAGATTCGATAAACATCGCATCCATATTGAGCTGATAGTTTGCGCGGAGAATCCGCGTGTTCGCTTCGCGAACCCGCACCGGCTTCGGCCGTCTGCCGGCGTCCTCGCCCGCGGGCTAAAAACGCTTACGCGTTTTCCTAACGCCCGCACCCTGCACAGAGTTCGATTCTCCGCGGTACGGACTAGAAATAAAAAGGCAGGTAGATACGAATATCTACCTGCCTGTTACTTATGGTGGAGGCGCGGAGAATCGAACTCCGGTCCACGAAAGCCCCCTGATTGGCATCTCCAAGCTCAGTCGCTGGTTTAGTCTCGGACGCTTTGCGCGCAGCGACACGCTCGCGGCGTCCTAACCGGTTCGGTCTTAGCCTGCGCCATACCGATTACGTGCGCAGGAGCATTCCCCTAAAATGACGTCGCACCGGTGGCGGAGAAATCACCGGGTTGACGCGCCGCTATAAATTAAGCAGCGAGAGCCATAGGCTCAAAAGAAGAGTTGTTGTCAATTCAATTTGACGGTACCCCTGTTTAACGAGGCGAGGAGACCTCGACTTGCTTCCTCTCTCAGAGCTATCGTGTCGAAACCAGTCGCCCCCGATGTCGGGAAAGTCTGGATGGCATCGGGCCTGCAAGCACCCGATAACCGTCGACTTTTCAAAGAACATGCGGGGCGAGCCCCGCTTGTGGAGTGTTATCTTACCACGTTCTGAAAGCGGACAGCTGTTCTATGCACGAGCTGTGAAGACCCCAATGTGCGCCGCACTTCGCACTTTTGCTACCGATCGCGTCACGTATATTTTCGCCAAGCAAAATTGACCCGTCGAAAGGACCGTTATGGATACCAAGCAGCAACTCGTCAATGCCCTCGCAGGCCTGGGCTCAACCATTACCGAAGCTATGGATGTCATCGAAGGCTTTGTCCCCTGCGGACATCCCGCCCTCACGGTATCGAACGCACTCGTCGCGCTGGACGCTAACGATGATGCGGCTCTCGCCCAGCAGCTTGAGACCGTCGAGGGCTTTATCGACCACGTGAGTGAAAACCGCGGCGTGGCCGCCTACCACGGCATCGAGGTCGAGCTCGCGGGTCCCAAAGCCGATTTGCTCGCAGCAATCCGCGAGGTAGGCGCCCTTATGCAGACCGCGGGCGTCAAGAACACCCAGGTCAACGAGTGGGTCTACCGCAGTCTGGCAGCACTAAACGATTCCGACGAAAAGGCAGCCGAGCAGCTCGCAGAAAGTCCCGCCATTAAGGCCGAGCTTTTGTAAATTGCAAACGCGGGTCCCTTGGCGCATCGTCGTCCAAGAGGCCCGCAAACAGTTCGCGTTAACCGATAGCCGCGCCGCCGCGTTCGGCCAAAGCAAGAATCGGCATCATTTGGCGCGGCGTCTTTGCTGCAAGATCGGCATGTTCGAGCAGCTTACGGTCGTTGGTCACCAAGTAATCGACCTGTGCGCGCTTGCACGCGGCGAGCACCAAGTTGTCCTCGTAATCGCGATGGAGCGCTAAGTATTTGTCGGCCAGCCAAAGGTCCGACGCATCTGCACCCACGGCCGTGGCGTTTTCGGTCATGTTCCGAACAAACGCCAGCGCCGCATCGCCAATTGCACGGGCAGATGCCTCGTCGAGTGCTCCCCCGCTGGCAAGAACGCTGCGCTTCAGCTCGTGTTGGACGACGTACAACACGTCCTTAGCGATATGCACCGGGAAGAACAGCAACGCCCCCGTCTCCGTCGCCTGTCCAATAAACGCACGCGCGGCAAGCGACTCGGCATGGTCGACGCAAAACGAATCAACCCATACGTTGGCGTCCACCATGATCTTGAGAGGCGCCCCACTCACTGGATCATCCCCTTTTGGCGATAATGCTCATCCATGGCTTCGGAATAGATTGCGTCCCAATCGCGATCGTCGGATACGGGCGACGTAGCGATGCCCAAATCTGCATAAAGCCGGTCTGCCGCTGCCCACGACGCGGCGAACGGAGTATTGGGCGCGACGGTCTGCTGCCGGTCGTCGACGGCCGCAAGCACTTCCTCGCACTGCCCGCCACCCTGCGCGACCTTGGCCACCACCTTTTTGATGAGCTCGGGCAGTGACCCGCCCGAAAGCCGCAGCGCTTCCTCGGCACGGTTCTTAACCTGGCGATCCACGCGAACGTTCACCTGCGCCATGTCGCTAACAGCACCCACGTCGATCCCGCTCCCTTCAATTGCTAGCCATGCTAGCACCACTATATAAAGAAGCTAGCAAATGGTCAAATGCAAAAGGCCTGCGCCCAGACGACATCGATGCCGTCTGGGCGCAGGCCAGATAACGTGGGCGAACACGTCTGCTAGCGCAGATATGCCTTCGCGTTGCCCAGGCTGTAGGCGATCGTTGAGCCGTTGTGCAGCAGTGACGACGCCTGCGGAGTGATCATGCCGGTAATACCCAATGCCAACAGCGCCGAGTTGGTGAGCATCACCTTGGAATACGAACTCGTCAGACGGTCGATAAGCCCCTGACTCATGCGGCGCAGGCGCACGATCGCGGCAAGATCCGTATCGGTCAGGATGATGTCGGCGACCTCCTTGGCGATGTCGCTTCCACCGCCCATGGCCAGACCCACATCGGCCAGACCCAGCGCCGGTGAGTCGTTGACGCCGTCGCCCACCATGGCAACGTGGCGCCCCTCGCTCTTAATGCGCTCCACATACGCGTACTTGTCCTCGGGCAGCAGCTCGGCCTTAAACTCGTCGACACCTGCCTCGCGAGCAATGCGCTCGGCCGTACGCTCCGAGTCGCCCGTGAGCATGACCACGTGCTTAACGCCCAACGCGTGCAAGTCGGCGATGGCCTCGCGGACCCCGGGCTTAAGCGGATCCTCGATACCGAGCACGCCCACAACGGTGCCGTCGACCGCCAGATACAGCGGCGACAGGCCCTGCATCTGGGACTCAATTCGCTCCTTAATGTCGGACTCGAGCTGCGCAGCCTCGTCCTCAAATACAAAGTGCGCGGAACCGATGATGGCGCGACGTCCTTCAATGGACGAAGCGATGCCGTGCGCCACGATGTACTCGACGGCAGCATGGCGCTCGCGGTGCTCGAGCCCGCGCTCGCGGGCGGCGTTGACCACGGCACGCGCCACCGGATGCGGGAAATGCTCCTCCAGGCAGGCAGAAAGGCGCAGAACCTCGTCCTCGCTCCAGCCATCGGTGGTAAGCACGCAGGCAAGACGCGGCTGTGCCTCGGTGAGCGTGCCGGTCTTATCAAACACAATGGTGTCGGCCTTGGCAAACGACTCAAAGTACTTCGCGCCCTTGACCATGACGCCCATCTTGGCGGCATCGCTCATGGCAGTCATGACGGCAACGGAACCCGTGAGCTTGAGCGCGCACGAGTAGTCGACCATCAGCGCCGCCGAGGTCTT
Organism: uncultured Collinsella sp.; assembly: GCA_902491055.1. Classification (GTDB taxonomy): domain Bacteria; phylum Actinomycetota; class Coriobacteriia; order Coriobacteriales; family Coriobacteriaceae; genus Collinsella. The sequence continues at coordinate 23,296 of CABUGI010000006.1, forward strand.
GATGAGGCTACGCGTGGTGAGCGCAACCAGGCCCGCGAGCAGGAAGTTCCACGGAACGATCTTGTTGGCGAGATCCTCCATGTGCGACTGACCCTCGGACTTGAGCGAGTCGGCCGTCTGCACGAGCGAAACAATCGAGCGCAGCTTGGTCTGCGCCGTGTTGGCGCGCACGCGCACCAAGATACTGCCGTCTTCCACGACGGTGCCGGCGAATACATCGTCGCCCGCGCTGCGCTCGACGGCAAGCGGCTCGCCGGTCAGGGTCGCCTGGTTAACCATGGCGCTTCCCCGCTCGACCACGCCGTCGATGCAGATGGACATGCCGGTGCGAACGGCGACCAAGTCGCCAGGCTCAAGCTCGGTGGCGGCAACGCTCACCTCGGTGTCGCCGACCACTTTTTGCGCCTTGTCGGGAACGTCGAGCAGCGAGTTAATGAGCTCGTTTTCGCTCATGGCACGCGTGTAGTCCTCGAGCAACTCGCCCACGTTGAGTAGGAACATCGTCTGGCCCGCGGTATTGACGTCGCGCTTAACAAACGAGATGCCAATAGCCGAGGCGTCGAGCACGGGGACGGTCAGGCGCGGTTGCGCGAGCTCGTGGAGAGCGGCGCGCAAAAAGGTCATGTAACCGGCCACGACAAAGATGGCACGCAGCGGCGTAGGTAGGAACCAGCGGCGCGCGTAGTGGGCGCCGATAAGTGTGGCAAGATCCATGACGAGCTTGTGCTTGCGTGGCTCAAGCTGCATCACGTAACCCGTCTTTGCGTCGGCAATGGCCTGGGCATCGAGCGCACCCAAGGCGTCGAGCACGCCCGCACGACACTGCTCATCATATTCGAGCGCCATCTGGCCGATACGGCCATAAACGCGCACCTTGTGCACGCCGTCGATATCGCCGCTGAGCTTAAGAAGTGCATCGAGATCGCTCTCTGGCACAGGACCCGCCAATTGAAGACGGGTCCTGCCGGGGATCTCGTTAATAATCGAGAATCTCATAGTTTGTGCCTAGGAGCGTTACACGGCTGCCTCGTCAGCAGCGGCCTCGCTCTGGGTGATGTAGGCAGCCTCGGCAACCATGTCGTCGACATTGGCCTTGGCCTGCTCGACCATGTCCTGGTAGCAGTTCTTGACGCGCATACCGCACGCGATGCCCTGCACGCAGGCATTCTTTACCGGGGCGCTGGTGAGCAGCTTGATGCCGGCCGTACCAAGCAGAAAACCGCCACCGACAAGCAGGGTGTTAAACGTCGACTTCTTCATGTTGCTTCTCCCTTTTGCCGCACAAGCGCGGCATGGTGCCTTAGCACCCGAGTTCATTAGTTTGCTCGAGCACACTTTTGAGACTAGTTTAGTATAACTATTTGGTCAACTATGGCTAACTTTTTGAAAACATGCGGTCCAGACCGCCCGGTACTCGGCGGTTCACCCACCACGACGCAAATCCGCACTCCCACGGGTATCCGCCCCCGCCCTTGCCACAGTCCTACAGCTGCCAGTCCGCCGACTCCTTTTGCAGCGCAACCATGCGGGCGAATTCTCCGCCTGCTGCCTTGAGCTGCGCCGGAGTGCCCTGTTCGGCAACCACTCCATCCTTGAGCACAACGATTTTGTCGGCATTTTCCACCGTACGCATACGGTGGGCAATAACGATAACCGTCTTACCTGCAAGCAGACGGGAGAGCGCCTGCTGCACCACGGTCTCGTTCTCCACATCCAAGCTTGCCGTCGCCTCGTCCAACAGCACGATGGGCGCGTCCTTAAGCAGCGCACGAGCGATGGAGATGCGCTGGCGCTCGCCGCCGGAGAGCTTGGAGCCGTTCTCGCCGATCATGGTGTCGTAGCCCTGCGGCATACGACTCACGAACTCATCGCAGTTGGCGGCATGTGCGGCAGCCAAGACTTCCTCATCGGTGGCGTCACGACGCCCGAGGCGGATGTTTCCCATCACCGTGTCGTCAAAGAGCAGCACGTCTTGGAACACAATGGCGTAGTCGCGCAGCAGCACCTCGGGATCCACGCCCGCAACATCCACACCGCCCACGGCAACCTTGCCCGCAGTGGCATCCCAAAAGCGCGCGGCCAGGCGGCTCACCGTAGACTTACCGGAACCCGAAGGACCGACCAGCGCCGTGACCTCGCCTTCCTTGGCGGTAAAGCTCACATCGGTAAGAACTTTCTCGCCGGCGCGTCCGTCCTCGCCCGCACCATAGCCAAATGCCACGTGATCGAACACCACATCGTGGCCCGCAGGCTTAAAGTTCTCGCTGCCCCGCGCCACAGGCTCTTCCATGATGGAACGCATGCGCTTGGCAGACGACTCGGCGGCAAACAGCTCGGACATTAACATTAATGCCTGGTCAAAGGGCGCATAGATACGGCTCACCATAAGCACGAAGGCAAACAACACCAAAAAGTCGACCTGCCCGGAGGCGACCATCGCGGCGCCCGTGACCAGCGTGGTGGCAATGCCCAGACGCAGGATGGCAAAGGCGGAGTTGACCAAAAGCCCGTTAACGAGCTCGCCCTTGGTGGTCTCGCGCTCCTCGGCATCGATCACGGCGTTGAGTCCCTCAAGATAATGGGCCTCCTGGTTGGTGGCGCGAATCTCGCGAACGCAGTCGAGCGTCTCTTGAATAGCCTCGGTAACCTTGACCTTCTCGGCGCGCACGCGATCAAACACCGGAGTCATGGGGCCGCGTGTTAGATACAACACGGCAAAGGCCACGGGAACGCTCCAAAACGCCGCAATCGCCAGCTGCCAGCAAAAGAACAGCGATGCCACGAAGACAATGGCGCTTGCGATGATGGCACCCCAAAGCTCTCCCAGCACGTGGCTGTAGGCGTGCTCCATGGCCTGGACGTCGCCCATGATGGTCTCGGTTAAATCGGCCAGATCACGACGACCAAAAAACGACAGCGGCAGTTTGCGCAAGCGCTCGGCAATCTCCATACGCTGCTTGCCGCACTCCTCGTAAAAGATGCAGTAGGTGTAGTAATACTGCTGCCAGTTAGAGGCAAAGAGCAGCACGAAAAAGACCAGGAGGCCGCCCACGATCGGCAGGGCATCCGGCAGGTCGGCCCCACTGGCAAGATGCTCGACAAAGCCGGCCATAACCAGGAATAAAAAGCCCATGCCGGCCATGGTAATGAGATTGGTGAGCGTGGTCCAGAAAATGCCGCGTTTTACGCCGGCGACGCCTTTATCGGATAGGAAATACTTCTTTTGGAATGAGGCGAACATTTAGGCCTCGCCTCCCTTCGTGACGGCGGCATCCGCGGTCGCTGCAGTGATTTTCCAGCTCGCGGCCTGTTCGTATTCGGCCCACATCTTGGCATACAGACCCTCTTGGGACAGCAGCTCGGCATGGGTACCCGACTCCTGTACACTGCCCTGGTTGAGCACCACGATTTGGTCTGCGCCCACTACAGTCGAGAGTCGGTGCGCAATCATAATGACCGTGCGACCCGCCGCCAGCTTGCTAAAGGCGCGCTGGATGAGCGCCTCGTTCTCGGGGTCGGCAAACGCCGTGGCCTCATCGAGCACCACGATAGGCGCGCCTTTAAGGATCGCGCGGGCGAGTGCCACGCGCTGAACCTCGCCACCCGAAAGATATGCTCCGCCGGCACCGAGCATGGTATTGATGCCCTGGGGGAGCTTGGCCACAATGTCGTCGCACTGAGCTGCGGAGAGGGCCGCACGCACTTCGTCGTCAGTGGCCGTAGGCTTGGAGGCGCGCACGTTGTCGGCAAGTGTTTGCCGGAACAGCTGGTTGGTCTGGAACACGAAGGCGACCTGGTCCATAAGCTCGTGCGGATCCATTTCGCGAACGTCCACACCGCCTACGAGCACTCGACCCGAGGAAACATCCCAAAAACGCGGGATCAGGCTTGCGCAGGTTGACTTACCGCCACCCGAGGGACCCACCAGGGCGAGGGTGCTACCCGCGGAAACGCTAAAACTCACATGGCTGACAGCAGGTGCTTCGGCGCCCTCGTAGGTAAAGCTCACGTCCTCAAATCGCACGTCGCCGCCGGCAGGGTGCTTGGGTTGGGCGGGCACGGAGAGCTGCTTGGAATCCATGACGCTTCGGATGCGAGCCAGCGAATCGGCACTCATCTGAGAGGCCTCGCCCACAAACATGAGCTTGGTCATGGCCGTCGGCACCACGGCCGAAAATATCGCGTAAAACGTGAAGTTGGTCATAAAATGCGCGAAGTCCGTCTCGCCCGGCGCCAACAGCAACGCCACGGGCAACAGGAATGCCACAAGACCATTGAGCGCGGTAAGGTTGAGTACCTGCGGACCTCGACAGAACGTGCCCGCATAGTTTTGCGCCATGTCGGCGTATTCGGCGATCGCATCGTGGAAGGCCTTAAAGGAGTAGACCGTCTGCTGAAACACCTTGACCACGGGGATGCCGCGTACGTATTCGGTGCCGGTCTTGTTCATCTTGACCAGCGCTCCCATGTAGGCCTTCATAAACTCGCCGCCCTTGCCGCCCATCATGGCGGCCATGGTGCCAAACGAAACGACGACCGAGATAAGGCATGCCGCCCCCAAACGCCAATCGAGCGCGAAAAGAAGCACGAGCAAGCCCACGACCATGGCGGCGGCGCCTGCGATATCGGGCAGCATGTGTGCGAGCAAAGTCTCGGTGGAGGCGGCGCATCCGTCTACAACACGACGCAGCTCGCCGGTGGCGTGCGTGTCAAAGTAGCCAAGCGGCAGCTTAAGCAGGTGCTCGCTCGTAGTCTTGCGGATATTGGACGCGCAGCGAAACGCGGACAGATGCGTGCACATGAGCCCCACGAAATAAGCTACGATGCTTACCAGGGCAAAACCCACGGCCCACCAACCGTACATCGCGATGTTAGTGGCTTCGCTCCAGTTGGGCGCCACGGCGATCAGGTCGCGCGCGACAAGCCAAATGCACACGTACGGGCCAAAGCTCAGCAGCTGCGAGAGCGCCGAGAGCGCCATGCCCAAATACGTTAGGAATTTGCGGTCACCGGCATACGCGAGCAACTCGCCGATGCCTCCACCTTCCCTTTTTGATTCCTTTGCCATGAGATTCCTTTCTAACGGCTTGAGAGTTAACCGTAATGAACTTATCATTGATGTGTTAGCCATGGCTCACAATCAAGCCAGGCGTGGACGTTTCTGCAAAGGAAAGGGACGCTTTTGCAAATACGACGGGCAGCGACCGACATAACCGAGCTCTACGCACCGCAATTTGAGCAGTTTGGCCTGGAGCTTACCGGCAAGGGCGCCGTCTTTACCGGCGAGGTGGCAAACGACCGGGCGCACGGACGCGCATGGATCATGCCCCTCTCCCCTGCCTGCATCGTCATGGAGCATTTCATTACCCCGACGCACGATATGTACCTGGCCGAATACACACCCGAGCCGTACGCCTGCGTGAGCGAAGTCAGCGCGCCCACACTTACATGCATGCCCGAGGCTGGTATAACGCCCGCGAACCTCAAACCATTGCATGGACCGTGGCCAAACAATGCCGTTTGCAGCTTTATCCAAGATAGCTGTGGCGAGGAATTAAGCCCGCTGTTTGCGGGGGAGCTTTATCACTCGCGCTCGGTGCTCTTTTTGCCTGGATATTTTGACGAACTGGAACACCGCTATCCCACCGAGTTCGCGGGAATCTTTGAGGCGTTTGCCGAATCATGGCACGAGGAAGCGACGTCTGCCATCTGCCACACGCTGCGCCGGATTAACGAGGACCGCGCCCGCACCGTAGGCGGACACGTCTATATGCAGGGCATCGTGGAGACCATGGTCGCGGAGCTCGCCTGTTCGCGCGCGGCCCACAAGCAGGCGCGGCAGGCGGCAGACACACGCGTCAGCATAACCATTGCCGAAGAAGCAACGGCAATGATTGAGCGCGCGCTCGACAAAGGCAGACGTGTGGGTATCAACGAGGTGGCCGAGAGGCTCTACACAAGCCGCTCCAAACTATGCGCCACCTTTAAGGCCCAAACCGGCGAGTCCCTGGGCGCCTACATTCGCAGACGTCGCATGGAGCGAGCACAGGATCTTTTGGCCGATAGCGCGCTCACGATAGCGCAGGTGGCAGAGCGTCTAGGCTACCCTCAGCAGGCCGCCTTCGCCCAAGCCTTCAAGCAATACACCGGCATGACACCCACGGCTTGGCGAAGCAAGCATCGCTAAGGCCCAGGCTCCCTGGCCGTAACGGAGCGATTAATTAGCCGCCGTCCGTCAGCTCACCCAGGATCTAAACGTCAAGATGTGCACGATCAAGCGCCTTTTTGATAAGAGGGACAGATCGATCAGCCAAATACAACGGAATGTTGAGCACCCCGTCGTCGAGCTTTAGGTTCTTAAGTGAGTAGCGGACCCTCAATGGAGTCGTCTCCGCATGCTTGTCGGCATAGTACTTAAGGCTCTTGGAATGAACGACCTCTCCCGATTTGACCTCGACGGGAACGATTTCGTTTCCGACTTGAATCAAAAAATCGACTTCGTGCTTCGGCTTCTCGTTTGTCCAATAACGCGGAGCAGCATCTAACTGTGAAAGCAATGCCTGAAGCACATAGTTCTCGGCGAACGAACCTTTGAACTCCGAAAATAGCGCATCCGAGATGGCAAAAGCGGACGCATCCAGCCTTGCCATGCGGCGCAGCAAGCCGACATCAAGACAGTAGACCTTAAATGCCTTGAGGTCATCGTACGCAGAGAGCGGCACACCACCGGCAGCATTAAGGCGAACCGCCGTGATGAGCCCAGCATCGGCAAGCCATTCCAGAGCATCCTCGTATTCTCGAGCACGAGCCCCCTCGCGCACCGCACCCCAAACGAACTTTTTGTTCTCGCGCGCCAACTGAGCTGGAATCGAGTTCCATATTTGTGAAAGCTTGGCGAACTGCGCACGGCCACCATGCTTGGCAAAATCGCGCTCGTAGGAATCCAAGAGATCAGACAACACCTTATCGACCTGGACGATATCGCCCGTCTCCACCCACCGGCCGAGAGCCTCTGGCATGCCGCCGCATGCAAAATAACGACGAAGATGCTCGACGAGACGGACATGGAAGAAATCGGGCACTGTCTCGATCTGATCCAGGCCGCCAAGGTATTCGTCGTAGTTTGCAGCGCCCTCGGCTTTCAGAAACTCGGAAAAGCTCATGGGGCGCATCTCCATGAACTCGACCTTTCCCACCGGAAAAGCGCTGGTCTCACGGGACAAGCGAACGCCCAACAAAGACCCTGCGCATGCGACGTGATACTCGGGGGCCTCGTCACAGAAGTATTTAAGGGCGCCGACTGCAGAAGGACAATCCTGGATCTCATCAATAATAAGCAGCGTTTCGCCGGGCTCGATAGGCTGTCCAAGTGCCAGGGAAAGATTTGAGATGATCCGTCGAGGATCGCGCGTACCTTCGAAAAACTGAGCGTACTCGCTCTGTACCCCAGGTGACGGCTCCTCGAGCGTCAGATACACAAAATTGAGGTACGAGGTTCGGCCGAACTCCTTAAGCGCCCACGTCTTTCCAACCTGGCGCGCCCCCTTAAGGATAAGCGGCTTACGATATTCTGACGCTTTCCAAGCGTTAAGCTTGGCAATGATATCTCGCTGCATGACCGAACCTCCCGCAAAGAAACTTCCGTAAACGTGATATTTCCCACATTTTACCCTAGGTAAAACGTGACATTTATCACATTTACGGAAGTTTTAAGTTCATTTCGCCACACTTCCATCACATTCAAAAGGCGGAGGCGCATTTTGCGCCTCCGTCACCATCTTTCCTATCAGCCTACCTGACCCGAACGGCCGAGTCGTTGCAGAACCCGGGAGCCCCGGCAGGGCGGGTGCTTGCTCAAAATGAGTTCCGCACGCAAAGAAGGCCACTTAATGTGGCCTTCGTCTTGCGCAGGACTGTTCGAAATTTTGAGGAAGCACCCGCCCTGCCGGGGCTCCCGGGTTCCCGCTTACGAGAGCGACGTTCTCAGCAACTCGTTGAAGAGTTTTGGGTTGCCCTTGCCGCGGCTCGCCTTCATGCACTGGCCCACCAAAAAGCCAATGACCTTCTGGTTGCCGTCACGATACTGCTGCGCCTGATCGGCACAGTTAGCCAGCACCTCGTCCACGATCGGCTGCAGCGCGCCGGCATCGCTCACCTGACGCATACCGCGCTCGTCGACGATCTTGTTGGGATCGTCACCGGTCTGGGCCATGGCCTCAAAGACCTCGTGCGCTTGGTTGGAGCTGATGGCATCGGTCGCCAGCAGCTTGGCGAGTGCCGCCACCTGAGCCGACGCGATGCCGGACTCGGCGAGCGACACGCCCGCACCCTTAAGGTAGGCAATCATCTCGTTCACCAGCAAGTTTGCGACCGTCTGAGCCTCCTTGCCAGCCATACCGGCAGCGGCGGCCTCAAAGAACTCTGCAAACTCGGGGTCGCCGGCGATCTGCTCGGCGTCGGCCGCCTTAATGCCAAAGTCGGCCTCAAAGCGGGTGCGCTTGGCATCGGGCAGCTCGGGGATCTCGCCACGGCAGCGGTCGATGAATTCGTCGTCCAGATCAAACGGCGCCAGGTCGGGATCGGGGAACAGACGATAGTCGTCAGCCGTCTCCTTGACACGCATGACCACGGTGCGCTTGCGGCTGGGCTCCCAGTGGCGGGTCTCCTGGTAGATAATGCCGCCCTCCTCGAGCACCTCGGCCTGACGGCAGATCTCGTAGGCAAGGCCGTCGTGCAGGCTCTTGAACGAGTTGAGGTTCTTGAGCTCGGTCTTGGTGCCCAGCTTGGTCTCGCCGCGGCGACGCAGCGACACGTTGCCGTCGCAGCGCATGGAGCCCTTCTCCATGGAGCAGTCCGAAATGCCCAGCGTCACAAAGATGCGACGGAGCTTTTCCATAAACAGACGCGCTTCCTCGGGCGTACGCAAATCGGGCTCAGTCACGAGCTCGATCAGCGGCGTGCCGCAGCGGTTGTAGTCGACGAGCGACTCGGCCGCGGCGGTAATGCGGCCCTCGGCACCACCCACGTGCACCATCTTGGCGGCGTCCTCCTCCATATGGATGCGCAGGATGCGGATGGGCACCGTGTAGGAACCGTCCTCGCGACGCTCGGGCATCTGCAAGTTGGACGCGTCGTAGCTGGCCAGATGGCCGGCGCGCTGATTGCCCTCGCGCATGGTCGACGTCATGGACGTGGACAGGCCCTCGGCGTTGGCCGAGGCGCTCGCCAGGCTCTGAGCCTCGGCCTCGCCAAACGCGCAGTCGGGGCGCTCGGCGGCACCGCGACCGGTCACATCCAGATCAAGGTGACCGTACATGGCAAAGGCGACCGGACCCTGCGTGGTCTGGAAGTTCTTGGCCATGTCGGGATAGAAGTAGTGCTTGCGGTAGAACATCGAGTGACGCTGGATCTCGCAGTTGGTGGCAAGGCCGGCCTTGACGATGCTCTCGATGGCGCGCTTGTTAGGCACCGGCAGGGCGCCGGGCAGGCCCAGGCACACCGGGCACACGTTTGCGTTGGGCTCGTCATCGTGGCTGAGCTTGCAGTTGCAGAACATCTTGGTATCGAGTGCGGTGAGCTCGGTATGGATCTCCAGGCCGATCACGGCCTCCCAATCCTGCAGGACCTCGGAAAGCTCCTTCATTACAGCTCGCCTCCCTTCCCGGCAAAATCGGGCGCGACGGAAAGCGCGGGCGCACCCGTGGCGGCATCGGCAAAGCCGCGCTCCAGGGCGCGGGCAAACGTGAGCAGCTGACGGTCCTTAAAGGCCGGACCAACCAGCTGGGCAGAAACGGGCAACTGAGTATCCTCGCCCAAGCCCAGCGGCACCGAGATACCGCCGTTGCCGCAAATGTTGAGCGAAATGGTGTACAGGTCGGAGAGGTACATCTGCGTGGGGTCGCTGATCTCGCCAAACTTAAAGGCCGTGCGCGGCGAGGCGGGCATGAGGATGGTGTCCACCTTGGCATACGCGGCGTCGTAGTCCTGCGTGATGAGCGTGCGGGCCTTTTGCGCAGCGTAGTAGTACTTGTCGTACACGCCCGAGCTCAGCAGGTAGGCGCCGAGCATCTGACGGCGCTTGGCCTCGGCGCCAAAGCCGTGGGCGCGCGAAAGCGAGCTCTGGTCGGACAGGTTGACGCAGCCCTCCTCCTGGTAGCCGTAGCGAATGCCGTCGAAACGAGCCAGGTTGGAGAACGCCTCGGCCGGGCCGATGACGTAGTATGCGGCGATAGCGGCGTCCAGGTGCGGCAGGTCGACCTCGACCAGCTCGGCGCCCTGGTTCTGCAACTCCTGGGCGGCGCGCTGAACAGCGGCCTTGACCTCGGGCGTCAGGCCCTCGGCCTCCATAAACGCGGGGATGATGCCCACGCGCTTGCCCTCGATACTGTCGTTGAGGTGCTCAGTAAAGTCGACGGCACAATCCTGGCTGGTGCAGTCGTACGGATCGTGGCCCGCGCCGGTAAGCGCGTTCATGGCCAGCGCGACATCCTCGACCGTGCGGCCAAAGGGGCCCACCTGGTCGAGCGACGAGCCAAAGGCGACCACGCCGTAACGGCTCACGGCGCCATACGTGGGCTTAAAGCCCACCACGCCGCACAGCGACGCCGGCTGGCGGATGGAGCCGCCGGTGTCCGAGCCCAGTGAGAGCGCGACTTCGCCCGCGGCGACGGCTGCAGCGGAGCCGCCCGAGGAGCCGCCGGGCACGCGCTCGGTATCCCAGGGGTTGTTGGTGCGGTGGAAGGCCGAGCTCTCCGTGGAGCTGCCAAAGGCGAACTCGTCCATGTTGGCCTTGCCCATGGGCAGGCAGCCGGCATCGAGCATGCGCTGGACGCAGGTGGCGGTGTAGACGCTCTGGTAATCCTCGAGCATGCGGGAAGCGCAGGTGGTGCGCGTGCCCACGAGGTTCATGTTGTCCTTGATGGCCAGCGGCACGCCCGCGAGCGGGGGCAGCGGCTTGCCAGCGGCGCGGTCGGCATCCACGCGCGCGGCAGCCTCGAGCGCAAGCTCGGGCGCCACCTGCAGGAATGCCTGGACCCCGCCCTCGCGCGCCTCGATGGCGGCAAGGGAGGCCTTGGCCACCTCGGTAGCGGTAAAGTCGCCGGCGGCAACGCCTGCGGCGATCTGGGCGGCGGTAAGGGAATCGAAGCTCTGCGCCATTACTCGCTCTCCCCCTCTCCCAAAATGGACGGCACGCGGAAGTAACGCTCGCGCGCGCTGCCGGCGTTTTCGAGCGCCACGTCGAGCGGCAGGTCGCGCTCGGGCTCGCGCAGGTCGTCGCCCATCACGTTGGACAGGCTTCCGATAGGATGGAACGTGGGCTCCACGTCGGGCAAGTCATATTGCAAGACGGGCTCGAGCATCTGGACGGCGTCGTTCATGTAGGACGTCATCTGGGTGAGCTCGTCATCGGTCAGTGCGATCTTTGCGTACTCGGCGATGCCGCGCACGTCTTTCTCGCTGAGTGCCATAGGCGCTCCCTTCCGCATAACAGATAAACCGCTCTAGTATACAAGGCAACGCCGGCTTGGAGCAGGCGCTTTACCCAAATGCAGCGAAAACGTAACGAGGGCGGCGGGCTGGCAGGCGGCGGGCTGGCGGTTCTGCAGCGAAATCGCACCGTCCATAGCGAAAACCGTCTCGCCCACAACGAGAACCGTACTGCCCGCAACGAAAACCGTCCCGCCCACTACGAAGACCATCACAACATTCGACGCTTATCGTCAAAATCGCGATTTTCATCGAATGTTGTGATGGTTTGGAAGCCCCCGACCACCACAAAGGTACCTGTCCCCATTGTGGTGGTTCTGAAGAATGTCCTATGCCGAGGCCTTGGCCTTGCGGCGCTTGCGGATCGCGTGGATCACGATGTCCAGCAGCAACAGCACAATGGCCACGACCACGATGAGCACGGCAAACTCGCGCTTGCCCCAGTGGCGGCCGGCCAGCGACTTTTGCTTGTCGACGTCCTTCTTGTTGTACTTGGTACGCACGCAATGCACCAGCAGGCGATGGTCGTTCACGCCGTAGGGCGTGCAGGTGACGAGCGTCACCTTGTCGGCGCCGGGCTCGATGGTCAGCGACTCCATTTCCTCGGGCAGCACCACCTCAGAGTCCACCATCTTATAGGCGAGCGTCTTGTTCATGGTGTGCAGCAGCACCAGGTCGCCGGGCTCCAGCGAGTGGATGTCGTCGAACATGCTCAGGTTGCGCATGCCCGAGTGCGCGGTGAGCACGCAATGCGTCGAGGTGCCGCCCACCGGCAGGCTCGTGCCCTCCAGGTGGCCGACGCCCGCCATAAGGACCTCCTCGCTCGTGCCGTGGTAGATAGGCATGCTCACGTCGATGGAGGGGATCTCGACCCAGCTCATCATGGGGTCGCGGTCAAAGATGAGCTGCTGGGCGTAGGGCTCGATCTGGTCGGCGGGAAGCTCGGTGGCCTCGCCCGCCAGCTGCTCGTTAAAGGAGCGAGCCTGGAGCAGGATGCGCTCGCGCTCCTCGGCAGACAGCGCATCCACGGTGCTGGACACGGTGCTGATCTGGTTGAACACGCCCGAGGCCTCGAGCCGGTCCAAGATCCACGGCCAGGTCATAAGGCCCACGCCAATAAGGATGATGACGATGGTGATGAGCCGGTCGGCCCAGCGCGGCAGTCGCTTGCGACGGCGCTTAGGTTTTGGTTGAAGTTTGGGCTGAGGGCTTGAGCCACCGTTGGCCGCGGCGTTATTGCTCTTCATATGTTTGGCGCCCTGCACCATCGCCGGTCACTCCTCTACAACTCAAGTTGTCTAAACAAATAATAGCCGATTAGCGAGCTTCCGCGCCAGACAACGCAGCCAGACTGCACCGTCCAGTCGAGGATAAGCCCGCATTTGAGTTTTCAAAATGTCCCGGATCGGCGGGGCGATTCGGGATACAATATCAATAGAAAACGACGCACCCCGCGTAAGTGTTCGAAAGCGCGGGCGGCCTAGTTTTCTGGTTTTGTTAAATGCCCGGGATCCGACCCCCGGGCATTCTTGTTTGCGCTTGTTGCGGCGCAAATGCCTTCTACCGTCCGCACCGCGCGTGCGCCTACGGACCTTAAACCGAACCTCATACGAGTCAAGAAACGCGATGACGAACGTGCCCACCGCCGCGAGGGCGGCGAGCGCGTTAAGGAATTTCAGCATTTGGGGACCTCCGATCGAGTCGTCGGCCGCCCGCGCACGGGATGCGTCGCAAGGGTATTTTACTGCGAGTGCATGCACCCGCAGCTGGTAAACGCAATAATTGAAAACATCTGTTCGATAGTTACAAACACGATTCCTCATCCAGCGGAGCCTGGCCGCATTGTCCGGGTTTGCCCGGCGTGTTTGCGTTTTCAAAATGTCCCGGATCGGCGGGGCGATTCGGGATACAATAACTACAGGAAACGACGCACCCCGCGTAAGTACTTTGGAGCGCGGGCGACCAGTTTCCGACGTTGTTAAATGCCCGGGCCTCTAACCCCGGGCATTCTTATTTGCGCTTGTTGCGGCGCAAATGCCTTCTACCGTCCGCACCGCGCGTGCGCCTACGGACCTTAAACCGAACTTCATACGAGTCAAGAAACGCGATGACGGATGAGTCCGCATCGGACGGTGGAGGCTGCCTGTGTTGTCCAAAATGAACGGGGCAAACTCCAGCGCGGAGTCTGCCCCGAAAAGAGAATGGCAAAGCAAGAACGTGGATGGACGAGAAAAGTGTCCGCAAGTCTCATGGCCATCACATCCCACCTGCCAAGGGGATGGGTGGGCGAGCGTTACTCCTGCTCGGACTCCTCAGCCTGCTTACGGCTGCGGATGAGGTGCGCCACGCCGATGCACAGTACCGCGCCACCAGCGATCCAAGTGAAGGTCACGCCGTTGAGACCGGTGAGGGGGAGGCCAGAGCCCTTCTTGTTCTGGATAGTGACGGGGATGGTAGCGTCTTTTGTCTTCTCGGAGGTAACCATAACGGTATCGCTGGACGTCACATCGAGATTCGTCAGCGTGCCGTTATTGTCGTATGTCGGATTCACCGTAATGGTAAACGGAGCAAGGGTGTTGTAACCGGCAGGAGTATCGCATTCGGTAATCTCATACGTTCCCTCAACAAGTCCGGGGATATACACCTGACCAGAATCCTTCGCAGTCTTGAACTTTCCAGCGCTTTTTTCATCACCGGTAAGACCGCCATCTTCGGTCAGCCACTTACCATCCTTAAGCGAAGTATTTCCCTCTTTGGTCATCTTGACTTGGAAGGTTGCTTCAAGTTTTTGTTCCTGTTTACCCTTTTCAACCTTGGTCACATTCAGGCGGAAGACGTGGTCGGTAACTCGTTTCGACGTGGAGGTGCCAGTGTCGCTAGTCATGGGATTATTCGAATAGACGAGTTCGACATCATTGGTGTTGCCGGTGGCCGTGTATTCGGCATCGCTGGTAAGCGTTGCCTTATAGGTCACAACCACCTTGGAATCAGCATCAACTTTAATCGTCTTGCCGGTTTTATCTTTCACGGTCTTAAGGTCGGTAAAGGCAATGGTGAGATTTTCCTTCTTAGTAGCGCTGTCTCGCTCTAAAACTACCTTATATCCATCATTGTCATCTTGCATGATCTCGGTCTGGTTGCCTTTGTTGTCAATATAAACGTGAAGATCCTTCGGCGTGTTTCCAGATTCCCCCGCAGCCTCCAGTCCCTTGCTCAATGTGTCATGAAATTCATACTGATACTTGTTGAACGTGGCGATATTATCAGCAACGAAGCCAGTCAGCTTATATTCAACCTCCTGCCCAATATACGAGTCACTCACGTTTCCCCATTTCGCGCCCTCAAGAACTTCCTTGTTGACGGTAGGAATGCTGGTCTTCTCGGTGACCGTCACGGGATCACCGCCAACGAGAGCGAAAATCGGAGAGGTACCAGTGCTCGGCTTGGCCGGATTCGTAAGACTATCAGACACGAAGAGATAATAGCCATCGCCATTAGTGCTCGGGCGCGTCCACGGCTCGCCTGCCTTAAAGGAGCTGCCCGTAGCCTCCCCGTCTTCAGCTACGGCTTTAGCAATCGAATACAGCACGTCGCCAGGAGCGACACGCGTACCTTTGTTGTTTGCCGTGCTAGCGGTGGTACCCGTTACATTTTGAGAAAGCCACTCGGCCACATCCGAAGCAGAGGCACCCTTCTTGAGCCCCCTGGCGGGGTCTTTCTCCACAAGTGCCTTATACTCAGCTGATTCCGTAATGGCAGTGGTCACCTTGGAGCCGATAGCATTATTTGCCCACTCAATATCGGAAGCAACCTTGCCTTTGTCTTTCTCGTCAACGACTTTTGCCTTAAAGATCTGATAAGCCTTGAACGTATTGTCCTTGTTGTCCTCAGCGACCCTATTGATCGTGATGCTGCCCGGCGCACCCTCAGCCGCAAACGCCATGGTCACCGGGGCCATGACGCCGCCGAAGCTCAGCGCTGCTGTGAGGCCTGCTGTCACTGCCAGGCGTGCGATGTTCTTGCTCATGCTCATCTTCTTTTCCTCCGTTTTCCGTTTGATTCTCATTCGATCGGTCATCATCTGTCTGTGTCTTAGCATCTGCTTCGCTACGTCTCGCCCCGCTCTCTGTGGGGCTGCCAGCTACTCTTTATGGCTGCCACCTCCCCGCTTGACCAGGAGCGCAACCACGATGAGCGCGGCTCCGGCGACCGCTGCGGCGGCCGCGGCGTACATTGCCATATCGCCAGTCGAGGGCATAAAGCCTCCGGTGGTAATGCTAGGGGGTGTGCCGGTGGGCGTGTTGATGATCGACGCCTCCAGACTGCCCGTCGACCCGTCCGCGCTGTCGGCGCGCAGGGGCGACTCGGCCGTGATGGTGAGCTTGGGCTTGGCGGCGGCCACCTGATCGACGTCCAGGCCCTCGGCCTTGACCGTCACGGATCGTATGCCCTCAAAGGCGGTGTAGCCCTTGGGTGCCTTGAGCTCGCGGACCTCCAGCTTGCCCGAGTCCACGCCCGAGACGGTCACGCGGCCGTCCTCGCCCGTTGTGACGGTGGCCTTGCCCTCCGCATCCCACGTGCCGTCGGCCGCCAGTGTGCGACCGCGGTCGTCGGCGATGCTCAGGACCGCCCCGGCAAGCGGCTTGTCGCCGTCGCTGCCGCGCTTGGTGAGCGCGAGATCCCAGGTGTAGGCGCACGCATCGTCGCTCAGCGTGCGGGTGAAGCCGGCCTCGCCGGACTGGTCGGCAAAGGGAGAGCGCGGGTAGCGCAGGTAGACCTCGTTGGGGTTGCCCTTCGCGATGCCGTGGTTGCACGCGCTGTTGAGCGGCGCATTGTACACGGCGACCACGCGGGCGCCCGCGGCGAAGGCGTCGGCCCCGCCAAGCGCGGCGATCAGGTCGCCGGTGCGCACGGTGAAGGTCTTGCCGTCGGCCGCTACCTTGGTGGCGCACTGAGCCGTGATGTCGGTCCAACCCTTCGCGGGTTCGGTGCCGGCGCGCCCGTCCTTGCCGGCCGAGACGGCGTCAAAGCCGCCGTCCGCGCCCGCCGCCACGTACACGTGCATGCTCGCGGCGACCTTGGAGGGGTCGAGCCCCGCGCTCATGGTGTCGACGAACTGCACCGTATAGGTGTCGTAGGCGGCAAGGCCCGCCGGGACCGTGGCCGAGAGGCGCCAGTACAGGTCGTCGGCGACCGTGGCGTCGGCGGCCTTCTGCCAGGAGGCGGTGCCGTCCTCCAGCACATGCTTGGACACCTTGGGGGTCGCCGCCTTGGGCTTGACGGTGACGGCGCTGCCACCGACCAGGGCCATGGTCGGCGCGGTGCCGGCCTCGCCCTGGGCGATGGCGTCGTCGTCGGCGACGATGAGCCAGTAGCCGCAGGACAGCTCGGCCGCCGTGCCCGCGTTAAGGGCCACAGACTCGGCACCAGAGCTCTGGAGGGAACGAGCGAGCTGTGCGCTCAGCGCGCTCGTAAGGTGGGAATCGGCGTTGAGCCACTCGGCAGCTTCCTGCGCGGTGGTCTGGGAATTGGGCATGCCGGCGCTGTGCAGCACGGGCAGGACGGCGTCGCGCACGGCGTCGCTTGCCCAGGCGAGATCGGTGGCGATCTTGGCGTCGCTGTCGCCGTCGACGACGTTGGCGCTAAAGATCTGGTAGGCGTCGTAGCTGCTCGCCACGGTGCCGCTCACCGTGATGGAACCGGTCGAGGTCGGCACAGCCTGCGCGGAAGCGGGGAACACAACCGCGCAGGTGCCGATCAGGAGGGTAAGCAGCGCAAACAAGATCGGGAAGGAGCAAACTTTCTTATTCACGACGCTTACCTCCCTTCGCATTCGCCTTGCGACGAATGTGCATCCAGGCCGCAGCAGCGCAAAGCACCGCCGCGCCGGCAAGGTATGTCACAGTGACGCCCGACATACCGGATAGAGGCAGAGTGGTGGAGTAGGTGTTGGTGAAGGTGGAGGCGGGAATGGCGTCGGGCGCGGCGGCGGAGGGTTGAACCACGACGCCCTGCCCGTTCTCACCCAGGGCGTTACCCATGTCATCCTTCATCTGCGTGACCGTGGTGGAGGTGGTGAGGCCGGAGTACTTACCATTGTCCCTGGCAACCTTCACCGTGACGGCAACCTGGTACTCGGCCTTGGAGTAGCGGAGCTTATTGACGGCACCGGTGGCGGGCGCGACCTCCTTTACCGTGTAGGTGTAGGTCTTGGCGTAGTCGTTATCGGTGCCTGCTTCAGTGGACAGGTGCGACATGTTGAACGTAATCGCGCCAAAGGTCGCCGTGATGTTGTTGAGCCTGGTGGCGTCAGTCTCCCCTGCCTTTGGGGCAACAGAAATCTTGAGCTCTTTGGGCTTGGGGGCTGTGTCTGCGTAGTCACCCGTAGCCTCAATGCTGAACTCGAACGGCACATAGCCTTTGTCGCCCTTCGGCCAATCCATGTTTCGAACCGATTTGATCACCGGGATCTCCACGGACGTGGTGGTGAGAGTGTCAGAGATGTACGTAGTGCCATCAACGATGCTCGGCTTCTCGTCCCCGGTCCACGCAATGGAACCGTTCGTGTTCACCGTGAACCAATATTCCGTCGGGTTCTTCTCGTAGCCAAACGGAGCCTGGGTCTCAACAAGCGTGTACGTGCCCGGCAGCAGGCCCTCGAGCGTGAACTTGCCAGGCGCGGTGTCGGTGTCTACCCACGTGGTATCGCTCGAAGTCGACTGGTCGCTCACCTGGTCGATCACGGTCCAGGACTGGTCGGCCGTACTATCGGCATCCTTTTTCTTGGTGAGCTTCCACTCAGAACCAGGCAAAGGAGTGTGTTTTGTGTCGTCCTCCGCCACCTTGGTCCAAGACACCGTACCGGTGATCCTGGCGTTGGGGATGGCACCCGTAAGGTTATTCTCGAACGGGACCAGTGAGTTGCGATTTGCCGTATCCACATAGCCCTGAACGTAGTTGACCGTCTCACCAGCATTGTTCATGGTGGCATAGTAGATCTTGTCCGAAACCTGGTAACCCTCCGGCGCCGTCTCCTCTTTGATGTAATACGTGAAGTACTTGGTATCCTTGGGATCGCCGATGTTGGCCTTCTGATTCAAATAGTTGAACTGAAGCTCGCCATGAACCGAAGCGTAATCATTTGCGCCACCGTCAGTCACCGTCACGATAGCGTGTTGGCCCGCGACAGCATCCTCGACAGAACCATAGATAGCCCACGAGGAACCGGGGAGCAGCGTAGTGCCGTCCGCAGCGTCGACCTTGCTCCACGCAATGGCAGAGCCGTCCGGTGTATACGACCCGGACCACGGGAAGTTGTGACGCTCCTGATCCATATCGATGACGGAAGCCGAGTTACCCTCACCAAATGCTGCGGCAACCTTCGGGCTGTTCATTGAGAAATCGACGCCCACATAAACGCGACCGTTGGTAGTCACATGGTCGTCGAAACTTCCGTTGGGAACGAGAATCGATCCGATCATAGCCGCCGCAGGATCGTCGTCAGTCCACTTAGCACCGCTGACTGTGCCACTGTATCCCCAGTCCGCGCGGTCCTCTCCCGCGATGCCGCCTCGAATGGTAAGGCTGGTGGTATCGACGAAGTTCCACATGATGGACTGGGAGGCCAGCGAGTATTTCGCGTCAAGGTCTTTCTTGGCGTACTGACTCTCGTAACCGCGAGATATTTCTGTATCTCCCCACCAGAAGCGCCAGCCGTTGTGGAACTCGACAGGATTAGTACCTGTAACGTTCACGACAATGGATGCGCCTTCGGGGATATTGGTGAACTTAAAGTCGACGCCGCGGTAGTAGACGCCATCCTTCCAGTTGGAGAGCTCGGAACCGGCGATGGTGAAGACCTGTTGCATAGAAGTTCCATCGCCGGTAAAGGTGATGAGTCGCTCGGTGTTGCGAATCATATTGTTCGGGATTCCGGTATCGAGCGCACCGGAAACAGACTTGCCGCTACCATCGTCGCTACCATCGAATTTGAGTGTATAGCTTGTTCCGTCGTTATTGTACTTGTTGATGACGTAGTTGCTATTAGGCTCTGCAAAGCCGTTGACATCCACCTCGCCGGTATCTTCAAACGAGTCGAGCTGTTTCGATAGCTTCGAGAGGTATCCATTTGTACCGTTATAGCTCGAATAATCGCTACCGTTGACATTAGTCAAATCAACAGCTTTATTGAACAGGGTGCTTTCCAGAGCAGACAAGCCCTCGTACCAATTACCCTGCATTGTCACCACAGACTGGCGTTTATACTCGCTATCGCGCCAGTATGTGATGGGGCCTGCGATTTGCGCGGTGTAGGCAAAGCCGGAAGGAGTCGCGCCCTCAGAAGGTCTCTGCTGTCCGACCCAAGCGCCTTTGTTCCAAGCGCCAACGGTAGTCGCCCCCGGCAAGTTGCCGTTGTAACCAACGCTCATTTTGGTGATCGCACTGTCGATTCCGGCGACCGCAAGCACGGTGCTGCCGTAGACAGGACGGAACTGGGAACCAAAACCAACGGTGCCAAAGCGGAAACCAGCGCCGCCACTATTATTATAGGGCCAGCTCTCTTTGAGTGGATTCATGGCAAGCTTGCCACGGACCACGGTAAGGCCCTCCGCCTCAGCGGCAT
>CABUGI010000007.1 GCA_902491055.1 uncultured Collinsella sp.
GCTCGGGTTCTTCCTCGCGCATGACAAACCACATCTCGGGCGGAAGATCGCGGCGCCCCGTGCGGCCCATTCGCTGCAAAAAGGAGCTGACGGTAAACGGTGCATCGATCTGAAACGCACGCTCCAGACGGCCGATATCGATACCGAGCTCCAGTGTAGATGTGGTGACGGTTGTCTGTGCCTGCTCCTCATCGCGCATGAGCTCTTCTGCCGTCTCGCGCAGCGATGCTGAAAGATTGCCGTGGTGGATGAGAAAGCGGTCGGGCTCGTGCCGGCTCTCGCAGTAGCTGCGCAGCATGGAGCACACGGCCTCTGCCTCCTCGCGCGAGTTGGCAAAGACCAGGCACTTGCGGCCGCGTGTGTGCTCAAAGATATAGCCCATGCCGGGGTCGGCGTTGTCTGGCGCCGTGTCGGTGGGGTTGAGTAATGCCTGTTCGGGTGCTCGGGGGATGTCGACTTCGCCCTCGGGGGCCGACGAAGTGCGGCGATCCCTGGAGGTAGCCTTGTCCCGTGCCCGCTCACGACGTTGACGGCGCTCCTCTTGTGTGAGCTGTCCGCTGTGACGCATGTCTTGTCCGGATGCGGGCAGTGCCGCGGGTGCCGCTGCCTCAATGCGCTCGCACGCAAGCACTTCGGCCTCTTGAGGACCCGTGCTCTCGAATCCTCGTTGTTGCGCCTGGGGACCCGAGTTGTAGAAGTGCTCCATGGAGATACGCCACACGCGGCGCGGCTCCTCAAAGCGGGGGATGATGCAATCGCGTCCTGTTCCCTGCGAGAGGAAGGCACCCGTACGCTCGGGGTCACCGATGGTGGCCGAAAGGCCGATGCGGCGGGGCTGCACGCCTGCCATGCGCGAGAGGCGCTCGATAAGGCAGAGCGTCTGACCGCCGCGGTCGCCGCGCATGAGCGAATGGACCTCGTCGATGACCACGTAGCGCAGGTCGCAGAACATGCGCGGGATCGCCATGTGCTTATGGATTAAGAGCGCCTCGAGTGACTCGGGCGTAATCTGCAAGATGCCGCTCGGTTTTTTTATGAGCTTAGCCTTGTGCGACTGCGAGACATCGCCATGCCAGTGCCAGACAGGGATATCGGCCTCTTCGCAGAGGTCGTTGAGACGGACGAACTGATCATTGATGAGCGCTTTGAGGGGGCCGATGTAGAGGGCGCCTACGCTCGCGGGCGGGTTCTCCCAAAACTCGGTCAGGATGGGAAAGAAGGCTGCCTCGGTTTTGCCGGAAGCCGTGGATGCCGTCAGGAGCACATTATCTTGCGTGTTAAAGATGGCGTCTGCCGCTGCAACCTGGATAGAGCGCAGACTCTCCCAATCGTGGGAGTAGATGAAGTCTTGGATAAACGGAGCATATCGGTCAAAGGCGTTCACGGGGCCTCCTCTCAAATACGAATCTCTTAACGCGGTGAGCAGTGGCTCGCTACATTACTGTCTCGACGTTTGCCCAGATAAAACCTGCCAAAATAAACCTGTCCCTTTTTGGCAGGTTAGATGGTGAACTCGGCGAAGTTGCGGTCTTCGCTTGCGGTGTCGGTGTTGTCCGTTACGGCTGCCGGCGCCAGCGCGTCGCCACCGACGCTTTGCAGCAACTCGGCCACGTTAGCATCGGGGTTTTGGCATAGGATGTCGAGCAGCTCGATAAAGTCACGAATGACTTCACGCGGCGTTAAGTGCGTATCGGCTCCCACGCGGCCAAACTCAATCTTGAGGAAGTCCACCAAGTCGTTTTCGGTAAGCGAGGGCGTCCAGCCAAAGTAGCCGGCATGGATCTGCATGAGTTTTTCGATCAGCACCAGCAGTTCCTCATAGGTGAGTGGCTGTAGGCGGATGATGGGCGCGAGCATGTCCTTAAGGTCCTCGCGCGCAAAGCGGCCCTGAGCGAGTCGGCTGCGCAGGGCTTCGTAGGAGAACACGCCGCGGCGGCGGTCTTCGATGGAGGTTGGCGTGCCGCCCATAATCATGCCCAGGTACTGCGCTTTGCCCTGAAGCGTGTCGTTGTACATGGTCAGGATTTTCTCGTAGTTGTACTGGCGCGTGATAGCGTTGGGAATCTTATACAGATTCACGAGCTCGTCGATGAGCACCAGCATGCCCTTGTAGCCGCTGCAAACCAAAAAACGAGCGATGAGTTTGACGTAGTCGTACCAGTCGTCATCGCTGATGATGGTCGAGGAGCCCAGTTCGGCGCGAGCCTCGCTCTTGGTGCGGTATTCGCCGCGGATCCATTTGGTCACGCGGCTCATGGCCTCTTCGTCGCCCTCGGATACGGCCGTGCGATAGCGGCGGAGCATGCGGGTGAAGTCAAAGCCGTGGACCATCTCCTCGAGCGGGGCCAGTTGGGTATTGACGACTGACTCGTCGACGTCGGCACACGAGGCGACCCAGCGATCCAGAATAAGGTTGAGCGCACCGCCCTCGGGGCGCGTCTTGGTCGATATGTTGCGGATGAGCTCGCGGTAGGTGGCGAGGCCCTGTCCCTGACCGCCCTGCAGACGGCGCTCGGGCGACAGGTCGGCATCAGCGACGACGAATCCCTCGCCCATGGCATGCGTTCGGATGGTCTGAAGCAAGAAGCTCTTGCCGGCGCCGTAGCGACCGACTAAGAAGCGGAAGCTCGCGCCGCCATCGGCGATGAGACTCAAATCGGTGAGCAGGGCGCGAATCTCGACCTCGCGACCCACGGTGATATAGGGAAGGCCGATGCGCGGGACCACGCCGCCCTTGAGCGAGTTAAGGATAACGGCGGCGACGCGTTTGGGTACACGGGGCGCTGCGGATGCGGTATCACTCATAGTCTAGGTATCCTCTCACGTCTGCTTCGTAGTCCTCGATAATCTGCGGCCCTGCCGCGCTAAATTCAATTACGGTGTCGCCCACCAGGTCAAAGAGCGCCTCGTTGATGCTGTCGACGAGCATGTCCTCGCTCTGCCCCGATTGCACTACCGCCAATGTCGCTTGCGCTGCGTTTTGCTCGAGCAGCGCGCGAAGGAAGGCATCTGCGGCGGGCGCGAGTTCGGTTGCGGTGCCAGCGGGTGCAGTCGATACGACCGCTGGCGTCGGTGCGAGGAGCGGTGCCACGACGCCAAACTGTTCGGTGGAAATGGTTGGCTCGTCGGCTTTGTTGCGCTCCGTAGGCGCCGCGATCGGCTCGGCCATCACGTCGGTCGCAGGCTTGGCTTCCGGTTGCTCGGATTCCGCCGTATCGACCTCTGTGGGCACATCGTCCTCGCGCTCTTCGTCGATCAAAAGCGCTTCGCGCGTTTGCGCAGCGGCGCTCCGAATGTGCCCCAGCTGACTCAGATCGATATCGATCTTGACGGGCTGGTGTGCGGCGTCCCACGAAAGCCATGCCACAATCTCGTCATCGATAATTTTGGCCAGATATTTGGGGACCTTTTCTTCCTTAAGGGGATGGGCGGGGTCCAGCGCCAGGCGCAGGCGTTGGTCGCAGGCGCGCATCATTTCACCGAGCTTGCTGCTCTTTTGCCTACTACCGTGGATGCGCATGCATTCCCAAAAGCCGTTTTGGCAACGGTAGATATGGATAGGATCCAGGCGATATTCGCAGTCCTCGTGGCGCTCGGGCGCAAAGAATACGGCCGAGGCAAACATGGTGTAGGGCATGGCCGTCTCCTCCCCAAATAAACTCGCCACGATGCCGGTCTTTCGGTGCGTGTCATAGTAGCGCGCCATGCGGACATACACGGCGCATGCCGCGTGGCGCAGATCGCGGTGGTGGCTGCGGTCGAGCCGCGAGTTACTTAGGTTGTACGTGGAGAGGGCGTTGATGGCGGCCATGAGTCGCTCCTCGCGCACCTCATCGGGCGGAAGGGGGAGCGTGGGCTCGGAGGTTTTGCGACGCTTAGGGGTCTGGCCGGACGGTGCCGGTGCTGGTACAAGGTCTCGTGCCGCGCGCCGCAGCTCGATAAGGGCGTTATCGAACATGACGGTTTTAGAGTCGCGAAGCAGCTTGGGGTCGAGCCCGTGGAACACGGCGTAATCCTGCAGCCACACGCGCGCAAACCGGTCGATGCCGGGCTCGAAGGCGCGATAGACATCCCAAAAGGCCTTGATCTTGTTAAAACCTTCGAGCGGATCATCTATGCCAATGCCGCAAATCAGCTCATAGAGATACAGAAAGGCAAAGGATGTAGACGTTTCCTCGACGGTTCCGCGGCGCACTTGGGCACGCCAGGTAAAGTAGCCGCGCAACTGCCGGTCGCTCATGGCATTGTAGGTGGGAAAGTACGACTTAAAGGTGCCGTTGTAGGGACAGTCGTCCTCAAAGTCGGCCATCAGCAAGCCCTGGCGGTAGAAAAGCTCGGCCTCCGATAGCCAGCGGCCCGCGCCGCCCTTGGGGTCATCCTGCCAGCGCGATATCTCGCGCATCTTGCGGTATTGGTCGGGGAGGAAATTCTGCATCTGTCGGCCGGTTTTGAGAATCGGCTCGTCTGCGTAGATTTCGTTTGAGAAGCGGGCGGACTGATGGGTCCGGGCCTCGGCCATAATGCGCTCGATGAGCATCTTGATGTCCTGGTCGGCCACCGCTTCTCCTCTCCTAACGCAGCTTCGGTGA
The DNA here is from genome assembly GCA_902491055.1 of uncultured Collinsella sp. GTDB lineage: Bacteria > Actinomycetota > Coriobacteriia > Coriobacteriales > Coriobacteriaceae > Collinsella. The sequence continues at coordinate 4,590 of CABUGI010000007.1, forward strand.
CCTCATATCATAGCACAGCATCAAACAGGTGTTCGAGATACTGCTGCGTAGATAGATTTAGAACAGGAGGGCGTAGATGACGGCGATGACGACGGAGGGGAGCATATTGGCCGTGCGGAAGGTCTGAGGACGGATGAGGTTGACGCCGACGCAGAAGATGAGCATGGAGCCTACGAGCGAAAGGCTGTCGAGGGCTGCCGTAGTCATGATGGGGGAGAGTGCGCCGGCAAACAGCGTGATCGTCCCCTGGAACACGGCGACGGGCAGGGCGGAGAAAATGCAGCCGCGGCCAAGCGACGCCGTCATGGTGCAGACGATGATGCAGTCCAATGCGCCTTTCAGGGCAAGCGTTGACCAGTCACCGAGCAGACCGTCCTGGATCGATCCCACAATGGCCATGGCGCCGATACACACGGTGAGTGAAGTCGAGACAAAAGCGTTGGTGAACTCGTTATCGCCCTCGCTGCCGGTTTTGCGCTTGAGCCATTCGCCAAGGTTCTCGATGGCGGCCTCCAAGTTGATGGCCTCGCCGATGAGCGAGCCGAGGGCGAACGAGACGATGAGCATGGTGGCGCCGGTGGTCGCTAGCGCCTTCCCATCGATAAGGAGCATCTTTTGCATGGTGCCGCCAAGGCCGATAAACAGGACGCACAGCCCCGATGCTTTCATGAGCGTGTCTTGGATGCGCGGTGTAATGAAGCGGCCGCCCGCTAATCCCAAAAGACCGCCCGCAACTAAAAGCACAACGTTGATGATTGTTCCCAAGCCCGGCATGAGCCCTCCTGTATTGATGCCAACGTGGCAATCGTAGCAGAACGAAATGCGAGGTACATCGCGACTCATCTAATACGTTATATAAGTGGTATTAGGAATGATGCGCGGCATTTAAGCCTCAGGTGGTTGTCGGGACATAGGGATAGTATTCAAAGCGCAGTGTCATAAGCCGCTGTGGGGATTCAATAGCCGCGGCGATGATATTGGCATCGCGGGCACGATCAAACCCTTCGAGTTCGATCTGATACGAGACGTCTTGCATAATGTCCAGACGTCGCCAGGCCAGGAGTGTGTCGCCATCGAATTCCAAGGTCTTGCCTCCGTCTGGAGCAACGGCGTATAGACGCAGCTTGGCGGTGGTTGCAGGGTCGACAACTGTGACCTTTTTAATTTCGTTTCGAGTATTCTTGGCGCCCAACAAGGTGAGCAGTGTTGGGGCCACGACCTCGCCCGATGGCAAAAAGACGACTTCGATGGATTCAGGAAATGCGATGATAGCCGACTTGCGGACGGGCTGATTGGCGGCGGCAACTTCGATGTTCGCAGCGTCGATGACCTCTGTGTGGTCGAGCGCGGCAAGCACGCAGCAGTTACCTTCATCGATCTCTTGAGGATCAGCAAGCCCCAGACTGTCCGCGAGCTCGGGATCGTTTGGATCGGCAGCGGGCTCATTCGGCGCTTCGAGAGAAGCTGGGACGCTGTTTGTCGGCGACGGCGTGTCGCCCGCACCTGCTTCTTTGTCCGCGCTCTCTTCTTGTATGGTTGCGTTGATGGGTTCGTCGTTTGGGGGGAGCGTCTTGGCGTCAAACGCGGAGGGGAGAATTCCGATGGCTCCGGATCCGTTCCACTCCATTTCGAGAAGCGCCGGGTCGGCAAGAATGCGTTGCCTGCTTTGCGCGTGGGCATCGATTTCAATAGGGCCTGCCTCTATCCCTCGTGTAAGGCTGAGTGATCCGGCTGGCTTCTCGAAATGAGCGTCTGTGTCTTTGGTGCTGACGGCGTAGAACAGCAGGGACGCTTCTCCCGCCGCGATAACATCGGTACCGGCTTTGGTCAGCCGCAACGATGCCGTGAATGAGAGGGTGGGCTGCGCATCGTCTGCATTCGCGGCGGCGCAGCCCAGACATATACCGCCTCCTTTCTCGAAAAACGCACCGTCGAAGGCGACCTTCGCTCCGTTCGCCGAGTCATCGACCGAAGCGATGTCGATGCGCAGCTCTAAATTGCATGGATCGCCATCCGCATCGAGCACAACCGAGCGCCACGTGCAGACGGCGCACCCCGCCTGGGAGCCGTTTGCCTTGTTCGAACGCTTGATATCCACGACTATCGAGCCGTCCGTATTACGACGAAGGCATCCCGAGGTTGAGATCACGGCCTGTGCGATCGAAAAACGCTCGCACGCAATGGCGCTCGACGGATTTGGTGCGGAACTTAGGGCTACTGGTAAGGAGTCTGCCATGACGGGAGTCGCCCAAGCGGCGACAGGCGTTCCGGTTGCGAGCGCGCCGCAGAGTGCGACGACGGGCAAAAGGTTCTTCGATGCCATGGGGTCTCCTTAGCTAATTTAGTGCGGCCTGTCCGTGTTTTGTTTCTGGCTGCGTTTGATGTGCAGACCGAGGCCGGCGGTTCCCGCGCCTGCTGCTGTGGCGCCTGCTGCCAAGAGCCATCGTCTGTCGCCTGTCTGCGCCAACGGTTCCTCGCGGTCGCCGCGGTCGAGCTCCGAGAGGTCGACCGTCACTTGCGTGGCGGCCTGCGCCTGTTCTTGCTGGGCAAAGGCCATGGCTGGCCCAAACGCTAGGATGCTGACGGCGGCGGCCAGGGCGACGGCCTTATGCCGTGTGCGCACCGGGCTCGACCGTCCAGGTGATCGTTGCAACCTGATCGCCTTCGCCGGTTACGCGGAAGATGTCGCGCGTGACGCGGGCGACGTTTCCGCTTGTCTTGAGCTTAATTTTGTCCGTGCCACCGGCAATGCCCTGGTAGCCCATGTCGAAGGCTGCATTCTTGGAAAGATCGAGGCCCGTTCCCTGCATTGCGGCGCTGGCGTTCTGGAGCGCGCCGTCGGGGCCGACCTTAAAGTCGATGGAGTTCTGCGCGGTTCCGGCCTTGGCGTCGGCGGCAATGGTCCAGGTGTTCATGGCGTCGATCTTCATGTTGGTGACATGGATGCCGTAGGCCGAATGATTGTCGATGGTGGTCGCGTCTTCTGAGGGGCCCTGAAGCGTGCCGTCGGCCTTGGCGACGAAGGGAATAACCGTCGGAACTTTGAACTCAACGTTGTCGATCTCGGTCCTGACCATTACCTTCGTGGTTCCAACGCGCCCGGCTGCCATAGCTGGCGTCGGGGCGGCGCCCATTGCGAGCGCGAGCGCGAGCCCTGCGCCCACGGCGAGCGCTCTGGCTCCGTTCATGTTCCTGGTGATGTCCATGGTCGTTCCTTTCTATTCGCCGCGGGCCGTCCCCGCGATGATTGGACGAATGCTGGTGAATTGCGTGCGGTGCCGCGTCGGCCGGAAAAGCTAGTTCTCGGCTTGCTCAACCCGCACCTTGACACGTGTCGGATTGCCGTGGCTGTCGAGGGTCTTGGCATCGAGTGCCTGGATCTCGATGTACGCCTCGCCTTCTTTGATGTCGCCGGCGGGGCACGTTTCGATTGTCTTGCCGGTCTCGACCACACCGGATTCGTACATGGTCTCGTCGTTTTGGATGACGCGGAATCGCTGGGGAAATTTATTGTCTTGGACGTTTTGCACGTTGACGCGCAGCTTGCCGTCCTCCTGCAGCTGAGCGACCGGTGCGACCGAAATCGTCATCATGTTGTCGCGGACGATGGCGTCGAGCTCATCTTGGATTTCCTGACGCGTTTTGCCCTCGGCCGTCGTAACCGAGGCGCCCGCCTCGGGTACGGGCTGCGACTGCCAAGCGTATAGTCCTACGGCGACAAGGGCACAGACGATGGCCAAGCAGGCAACGATGAGCTTCTTGCGACGACCCAGGCCTGCAAAGTGGGGTGGCTTCTTCGCGCTCATGCGGCATCCTTGGCGGTATAGATGCGCGCAAAGGTGGACGGGTCCGCTCCAAAGAGCATGTGAAGCATCAGGCGGCGCGAGTAGACGAGCTCGTCGAAGTCGGGAGGGAGCTCGATGTCGTGGATATGCGCGATGTGGTGGGCGAGCGCCGAGAACGACTCGGGGTCGCAGATCACATCGGTGGTAACGTGGTAGACCGTCGTATCGGGGAATGCCTCTTCGTCGAAAGGCAGGAGATGGGGATCGTCGTCGACTTCGATGGCGATGCCGTACTGGGGCCAGTAATATGCCATGGGAACCTCCCTGCTTCTGGGCCAAAACTTCTATCGGTTTTGGCTGTCGACGCCGACCTTATCAGCCGCTACTTGACCAATTTCTGACCAAATGCTTGACGGATTGGCGTCTCCGCAGGTAAAAGGCGGCAAAAAATACTCCAACTTTTTTCGAGCGACAATCGCGCGGTCGGCGACGGCGGGGCCATATGTGTCAAAAGCATCGTCTGCCGAGGAAATCAAGCCGCTCGCCGAATTGCACGAACGTAAAAAACGCCAATTATGGAGACGGTCTCGAACACGTCGACGAAACGATGCGGTAACATCTCCCTGCAAACACTGTAGTTAGCTAAAGGGGGAGTTCGCGTGTCTGCAACCATCAAACCCTTCACCGACGAGTTCGAAGAGTATGGCCGCGATGAATCTCGCGCATCGGGCGAAGCATCGAGCATCTCGTTTCCGACAACGGAAGACGAGGTCCGTGCCATTTTGGAAAAGCTCCATGCCGAGCGTGTCCCGGTAACGGTTCAGGGCGCCCGAACCGGCCTTGCCGCCGGTGCCGTGCCCCACGGCGGGCATATCCTCAATACTTCCCGTATGAATCGCTACTTGGGCCTTCGCCGCGATGAACAAGGCCAATTTCTGCTGCGCGTGGAGCCGGGCGTTGTGCTCTCGGAGCTGCGCAAGCAGCTGAGCAAGAAGGTGCTGCCGACCGCTGGTTGGGACCAGGCATCGCTTGAGGCCTACGAGGAGTTCCAAGAGGCTCCCGAGCAGTTCTTTCCCACCGATCCCACCGAGGCGTCTGCCTGTCTGGGCGGCATGGCGGCATGTAACGCCTCTGGTGCCCGCAGCTACGCCTACGGTCCCATGCGCCCACATATCACGGGACTCCACGTCGCGCTGGCTGATGGCGATTTGCTTGAGCTTCAGCGCGGCGAGGCTTTTGCCCAGGGCCGCCACCTGTCGCTCGTGACGGCAGTGGGCCGTACGCTCGAGCTCGATCTTCCCGGCTATACCATGCCCAAGACAAAAAATGCCTCAGGCTATTTCGTTGCGGACGAAATGGACGCCATCGACCTCTTTATCGGTGCTTGCGGCACGCTCGGCGTTATCACCGAGCTCGAGATTGCCCTGCAGGCGGCGCCTGCGGTCGTTTGGGGTGTGAGCTGCTTTTTCGATAGCGAAGACAAGGCCGTGTCCTTTACCGATTCCGTGCGTCCCGTCCTGTCCCATGCGGCTGCCATCGAGTACTTCGACGCTGGCGCCCTGGATATTCTACGTCGCCAGCGCGAGCAGTCGACGGCGTTTGCCTCGCTGCCGGCGCTCGACAAAGAGGCCAAGGTCTGTGTGTACGTGGAGCTCGACTGCGATGACGAGGCCCAGGCGACCGAGGAACTGTACCACCTGGGATGGGTGCTCGAGTTTGCGGGTGGCCGCGACGATGCGACATGGGTCGCGCGCACCGAGGTTGATCGCGAGTGCCAGCGGTTCTTCCGCCATGCGGTCCCCGAGAGCGTCAATATGCTTATCGACGAGCGTCGCCGCACGGATCCCACCATCACCAAACTGGGTTCGGACATGTCGGTGCCCAATGCACGCCTTGCCGATGTCGTGGTCCTCCATCGCCGCACACTGGCCGAAAGCGGGCTTGAATCTGCTGCCTGGGGGCACATCGGTAACAACCATCTGCATGTGAACATCCTGCCGCGCGATGCGCAGGACTACCGTCGCGGTGGCGAGCTGTTTGCCCAGTGGGCTGCGGAGGTAACGGCTATGGGCGGTGCCGTTTCTGCCGAGCACGGCGTCGGCAAGATCAAGGCGGGCTTCTTAGAGACGATGTACGGTCACGAGGCCATGGTCGAGTCGGCGCGGCTCAAGCTCCAGCTCGATCCCGACGGGCAGCTGGGTCGCGGTAACCTGTTTTCGGAGAAGCTCTTGGATGAGCTTGTCCAGAAAGGGGGCGCGTGAAGATGAGCGATTTCCATATGGTGGTGTGCGTCAAGGCCGTGCCGGGCAGCACCGAGGTCAAGATGGACCCCAAGACCAATACCATCGTGCGCGATGGCAAGCAGGCGGTCATTAATCCCTTTGATGCGAGCGCTTTGGAATGCGCGCTGGCGCTGAAAGACGACTTTATCGGCTTTGGCATGGACGTGCGCGTAACGGTGGTGTCGATGGGCATCCCCGCGACCGAGTCGCTGCTGCGCGACTGCATCGCTCGAGGTGCCGACGACGCGCTGCTGCTGACCGATCGCGCCTTTGCAGGTGCCGATACCCTGGCAACCACCTACGCCCTCAAGTGCGGCATCGAGGCGCTCGACGAGGACTTCGACCTGCTCATCTGCGGCAAGATGGCGGTGGATGGCGATACGGCGCAGATTGGTCCCGAGCTTGCCGGAGCCTTTGAGATTCCCTGCGTGACCGACGTGAGTTGCGTGCAGAGCGCGGGCTTTACGACCTGTGGCTCGCTGGCGCTCGTTCACGGATGCGATGCCGGCGAGGAGACGGTGTATCTTGAGATGCCGTGCGCGATGACGACTGCCAAGGAGATTGGCCAGTTGCGTATGCCGAGTATTGCCGGTATTCGCGCGGCGGAGGAGGCGGACGTGCGCGTGGTCAGTGCCGCCGACGTGAACGCCGACCCCGCGCGTTGCGGTCTTGCTGGGTCGCCGACGCAGGTCGTGCGCTCGTTTGTGCCCGACCGTGACCAAACGTGCGAGGCCGTTGAGGGGACGGCGTCCGAGCAGGCGGCAAAGCTTGCCAAGATTATCGAGGGGATGGCATAGATGAGCGGACTGATTATCGATAGCGAAGCCTGTGTCGGCTGCGGTCGCTGCGTTCGCGCCTGTGCCTCGGGCGGCATCGTAGTGGAAGGCGAACGACCCAGCCGATGCGCCCGCGTAACCGACGGCTGCATCCTATGCGGTGGGTGCGTCGACGCCTGCCCTGTCAACGCTATCTCGATCGAGCGTGACGAGACCGCCGGCGCGGTTGACCTCGATGCGTATCGAGACATTTGGGTATTCGTGCAGACCGACGAGCACGATACGGTGACTCCCGTTGCCTATGAGCTTATGGGCAAGGGCCGCGAGCTTGCCGATGCTCGTGGCTGCCGTCTGGTGGCACTGGCCGGCATGGGCCCCGAGGGTTCTCTCGGTGACCTGGAGCATCTGGTTTGCGCGGGCGCCGACGAAGTCCTGGCCTGTCGCGACGAGCGCCTGCGCCAAAACGATGCGGAGGTCTACACCCGCTTGATTTGCGATTTGGTAGCCGAACGCAAACCCGAGGCCATCCTATACGGTGCGACCGCTTTTGGCCGCGAACTGGCACCCGGCGTTGCCGTGCGTTTGCAGACGGGCCTTACGGCTGACTGCACCGTACTTTCGATGGATACGGAGACGGGACTGCTGCAACAGACGCGTCCGGCGTTTGGCGGCAACCTGATGGCCACCATTGTCTGCCCCAATCATCGTCCCCAGATGGCAACGGTGCGCCCCGGTATCTTTAAGGCTCCCGACTTCGACTACGGCCGTTCCGGCACGATCACCCAGGTGATGCTTGCGGAAGACGCCAGGGCTCGTGTCGAGATTTCGATTCCCGCCGAGGAGTGGGGGCAGCAGGCTTCGATCGCCGATGCCGAGCGCCTGGTCGTGGTGGGTCGCGGCATTGGTTCCAAGAAAAACCTGCCACTGATGCGAAGGCTTGCCGAGGCCCTGGGAGCCGAGCTTGGTTGCACGCGACCTGTCGTGGAGGCCGGCTGGTTGGAGTATCGCCATCAGATTGGCCAGACCGGCGTATCGGTTTCGCCCAAGCTTCTCGTGAGTATCGGTGTTTCGGGCGCCATCCAGCATCTTGCCGGCATCGGTGGGGCGGAGTGCATTATCGCCATCAACGAGGACCCGGATGCCCCCATTTTTGGTGCTGCCCAGTACAAGGTTGTTGGGGATGCCGTCGAGGTCGTCGAGGAGCTGCTGGCCCAGCTTGAGCGCTAGGCGCGCGCCAGCCAGTCGCGCATCTCGTCCTTTAGGCGGCTCCAGGTTGCCTGCGTGGCGGGGTCGGTAAAGGGCCGCGTGATGCCAAGGGGCGCGTCGAGCAGGCGGTGGATATCGCCCTGTTCGCGCGCCAGCGCGCGGCTTGCCGGATAGACGAGCTCAAACATAAAGCAGATAAGCCCCACCAAGAAGTCGGCGGGCTCATCGCGCTCATCGCGTGCGACGCAGCGGTGCTCGTCAAAGGCGGCAAGTGTCGGCGACGAGAAACGGCTGCCGAGAAACGTCTTCTCGTCCACCTTGAGGATAGTGTCGACGGTGCTGTCGGCGATGGTGCGCATAATGTCGATCTTGTCACCATCGCGCACGATATCGCAGAAGCTCCGCGTGCGCACGTCGAGCTGCGCGGGTAGACGGAAATCGCTGTGATAGGCAATGCTCGCTCGGATGAGCTCATCTTCTGCCGGGTCATCGATAAAGTCGCGGATGCTCGTTACGGCGGGTGCATCGGCGGGATTCTCGCCAAAGAGGACCTCGATGCCCAGCGCCGCATGGCTCATGCTCTCGGCGTCCTTAAAGGTGTCCCAGCGTCGCAGCTGCTCAAAGCGGCCCATATCGTGTAGCAGGCCGCAAAGCCATGCCAGGTCAATATCTTCTGACGACCAGCCCTGCTCGCGCGCTACGGCATCGCATGCCTCGGCCACGTGGTACGTATGCTCGATTTTGAGCGCGATGCGTGGGTTGGTGGCGTCGTAGGCATCGGTGTAGCTTTTGAAGGCCGCGCGCGCCCGGTCTCGATCGATAGCTGTCATAATGACTTCCTAAAAAGTTGTGTCTTTCGATCCGGTGGCAATTGTAGGTGAACTCGGTTGCTGTCGGATGATGATTCTGCCGTGTCGCTACATGCGGTTCGGAGACCTTGTCAGGATGAGAAGCGTATGGTGCTCAAAATCGTTAGAACCGTCTGGCCGGTGATGCTTACCTATGTTGCAATAGGCGCGCCGTGCGGAATGATCATGGGGCAGACGGGAATGGAACCCTGGATGGTCTTTGCCCTGAGCAGCACGTTTGTGACGGGCAGCGGCCAGTTTATGATCTGCAATCTTTGGCTGGCGGGCGTACCGGCACCTTCGATTATCGCGAGCGTCGCCGCAATCTCCTCGCGCTTTGCGCTTTACTCGGCATCGATCGCGCCGCATTTGAGGGGTGCTTCGAAGCGTCAGACGCTGGCTGTTGCCGCGACACTTACCGAGGAGGCATATGGCATCTCGCTTGCCAAGCTGATTGATGGGGAAGATTGGGGCCCGCGCGAGTCCTTTGTGCTCAACGTGATCCTCATCGCAACATGGGGCGTTTCGTGTACGATGGGCGCCATCGTCGGCGCCGTTGTCGATGTTCCCACCGCCATTGCAGCCTTTGTCTGCACCTCGCTCTTTATCTGCCTGCTCTTTTCGCAGCGGCTGTCGCGCGGTAACGTTGTCGCGGCGGTTTCGGGCGCGGTGTCCGTCGCCGTATGCAAGTTCTTGGGCCTCGCGAATATTGCCGTGCCGGCAAGCGTCGTGGTCGGCATTGCCATTGCGCTGGCGTGCGATGCTGTATTTGACGGAAGAGGTGCCCGCGATGCCCGCTAACGAGTTCTTGGTTCTGTGGCTGTCGTCGTGGGCTGCTATCGCGTTCTTTCGCATCGCGCCGGCGTTCGCCTTGCGCGGGCGGACCCTGTCGCCCCGCATTACCGAGGCCCTGGGCTATATCCCGCCCGCTGCCTTTGCCGCGCTGGTCGCCAACGACTTGGTGAACCCCGGCGCGTTCGACGCGGGACTCTGGCCTGCCTTGGTTCCCTGGATTGCGGCCACCGGCGTCGTGGCGGTGGCAATCAAGACAAAGTCGATGTTGTGGTGCTGCGTTTCGGGCATCGTGTTCTATATCGTTTTGAGCCTCGTATAGGAGCAGGACGCGTTATCGTCCCGGCCTAACGAATCGAATTTCTCACCGAGGCGGTCTGCTTCTTCTGGTACCATGGTCAAACTTTACTGTAGCAAAGCGTGACGTGGGCTTTTGTTCTGCGTCAGCGGAAATGGGGGTTTCATGGCACAGGAAGCGACCGCCAGCGAGCAAAAGAAATTCAAGGTACCGCGCATCCCGGGCGACATCATGATCTATCCGATGATCGTCGGCCTTTTGCTCAATACCTTCTGCCCGCAGGTCTTTGAGGTCGGCGGCTTCTTTACGGCTGCCTGCCGCGGCGGCTCCAACACCATCGTTGCCGCGATCTTGCTGTTCGTGGGCGCCGGCATCAGCTTTAAGTCCACGCCGGGCGCCATCAAGACCGGCATCGTCGTGCTGATTCCTAAGCTTGTAGTGGCAGCCGCGCTGGGTCTGGGCGTCGCGTACTTCTTTAACGATAACTTTTTAGGCCTGAGCTCGGTTTCCATCATCGGCGGCATTACGTTTTGCAACATGGCGCTCTATACGGGCATCATGGGCGAGTTCGGCGATGAGTCCGAGCAGGGCGCTGTCGGTATCCTGTTCTTTACGGCCGGCCCCGCCGTCACGATGATCATCCTTGGTGTTTCGGGTCTCGCCAACATCCCCGTCGGCACCATCATCGGATCCATCCTGCCGCTTGTTATCGGCATGGTCCTGGGCAACTTGTTCCCGTTTATCAAGAACCTGCTGGTTCCCGGCGCCAATCCCGCGATCGCTGTAATTGGTTTTCAGCTCGGTGCGTCCATGAGCCTTTCGAGCTTCATCGCCGGTGGCATTTCGGGCATCCTGCTGGGCCTCATCACGCTCTTTATCGTCGGTCCCATTACCTTTGCCTTCGAGCGCCTGTGTGGCGGCAATGGTAAGGCGGCTGTGGCATGTTCCACCATTGCCGGCACGGCCATGACCACGCCGGTCGCCCTCGCCGAGGTCGCTCCGCGCTATGCCGAGCTTGCGCCCACCGCGTATGCGCAGATCGCCACTGCCGTCATCATCACGGCAATCATGGCCCCGATTCTGACCGGCTGGGTCGATAAGAAGTTCTGCCAGAGCAAGGAAGACCTGTCGCCTGCCGGTGTCGAGGCCATCGAAGAGGCTGTCGCGACCGACATCGATGGCGAGTAGCAATCGATACCCATCAATGATTCCGGCGTGCAACTCGCGCCGTTTGAGCGCCCGAACGAGAGCTGTCTTGCAGTGACGTTCGGTCGCTCTGCTATTATTCCCCTTACCCCTGCGGAGTAGGGGGTGTTTGTTGCCCAGATTCGAATTGGGCGATTCTGGCCACTTGGATATTGAAGGGAGGGCGTCTAGTGGTAAAGGCACTCAAAATCGAGATATTCCTGCTATGCATGATTATTCTTATCGGACTTGCCGTACGAAGCCGTCGCTCCCTGTTCTCGAGCACCCAGCAGCTTTTGTTTAGCATGCTGGGCTACACGTCTGCTGCCTACATTTTCTTCGATATGATCTGGACGCTCTCGGACGGCGTGAGCACTCCTGTAGGCATCACGGCCAACTGGATTTCCAACGCGGTTTCGTTTTCGCTGTTCGCCATCGCGTGCCTCATTTGGTTTTTCTATTCCGAGACGATGCAGGGCTCACGGCTCCTGACCACGCCCTATAGGGTGGTACTTTTAACGTTGCCAACCGCATTGGTGGTCGTTCTGGCATTTACCAGCTACTGGACGCACGCTATGTTCTATATCGATGCGCGGGGCGTATATCGTCGCGGAGCGCTTTATATGATTCAGCCTATCGTTAGCTACTGCTACGTCATATATACGTCCTTGCATGCCTTTATTCAGGCTCGAAAAGTCGAAAGCCTGCAAAAGAAGGCCATTTATCGCACCCTCGCCTTTTTGCGGTTCCCGCTCTGGTGGGCGGTACCTTTCAGATCGTATACTCGGTGCCTGGCCTTTGTGTCGGCATAATGATTAGCATGTTGCTGCTCTATATCATCTGCCAGGAGCAACTGATCTCGACTGACCCGTTGACTGGACTCAACAACCGCAACCGTTTTGAGACCTATATGCTGTCGCTCTTTTCAAATGTGGATCAGGCCGAAGATGTATATCTGCTTATGATGGACGCTGACGGCTTTAAGCAGATTAACGATCGCTATGGACATGTGGAGGGCGACCATGCTCTTCAGGTAATATCCGCTGCGCTCAAAGAGGTCTGCTCGGCGTCTGGTGGCTTTATCGCGCGTTATGGTGGCGATGAGTTCGTGGTGCTCCAAAAGGCAGCGGCGGAACAGGATATCATGCATCTGTGCGCGACAATCAACGACGAGCTCGCGCATGCCGAGGTGCCGTATGCATTGCGGATGTCCATCGGTTGCGCGCGGGTCGGCGATAGTGTTGATACCTGGCAAGACTTACTTCGCGCTGCCGATGCGGAGCTCTACCGCGTCAAGGCCGAGAAAAAGAAAGCCGGCATCCAGATACGCTAGGAAAAGGGTCGCACGCTTGCGTGCGTGGCGGCCCTCAGCTCATCGATGTATTCCATTAAGCTAAAGTGTGCAAACGCCCTCCCTAAAAAGGTGAGCTCGCTAGGCTTTTTTGGGTTTGTTGACGATGATGATGCCGCCGCAGACCAACAACAGGGCAACGATGACGGTAACGGGGCTCGTGCCAGCGCCCTCGCCGAGCAGCAGTGCGCTCAACAGCACGCCAAAGACCGGGTTCATAAAGCCAAAGACCGAGACGCGGCTGACGGGGTTGACAGCAAGCAGGCGCGACCACAGCGAGTAGGCGACCGCGGAGATAAGCGCCATGTAGATGATGAGCGCGATGGCGGGGGCAATCGCCGTGGGGGAGAGCGCGCCACCTATCAAAAAGCCGATGGCGGTGAGGACCAGGCCGCCGACCAAGAACTGCCACCCGGCAAGCAAGACGCCGTCGTGCTCGCGCGAGAAGATGCCGATCAGACAGGTCGAAAGGGCACCCGCGACGGTGGAGGCCAGGATAAAGCCCTCGCCGTCGAGCGTAAAGCCAAAGGTGCCGTCCGCGCCCGAAAGGTTGACGAGCGCGACACCGGCAAAGCCCAGTACGCAGCCGAGCACTTTGGCCGCATCGAGCTTTTCGGTGCGAAACGCCAGGGCGGCAAAGAGGATGGCTAGGAAGTTGGCGCTGGCCTCGATGATGGAGCTCGACATGGCGCTGGCGCGCGAGAGGCCCAGATAGAAAAAGAAGTACTGACCGATGGTCTGAAAGAGCGACAAGATAAAGATGGGCTTGATGTCGCGCGCTTGCGGAACGAGCGGACGGCGCTGGGCCACACTCATGCCAACAATGACCAGCATGCCGGCAAGGGTGAAGCGCAGACCCGCGAAGAGCAGCTGCGAGGCGCTATCGTGCGCCGGGATACCAAAGAGCGCGTAGCCGATCTTGATGCAGGGAAAGGCCGATCCCCAGAGTGCACAGCAAACAAGACAGCCCAGGATGAGTCCGGGCAGGGTGGCGAGATACGGCTTGCGGCTTTCCATGATGTCCTTCCTATATGTGCGAAGCAAAAAAGAACCCGCCACCGGGAGTGCCGGTGGCGGGTGATGTTACCCGAGGGGATTGTACCCGATGGGATAGCTTTAAGCGAAGTAGGCTACGCCGCTCTCAAAGATCGGCATGAACTTGTCGCCGGGGACATGCTCGGGCACGTTGCGGTACAGGTTGTCGCCGCGACGCTCGGCATGGCCCATCTTGCCCAGGACGCGGCCGTCGGGGCTCGTGATGCCCTCGATGGCGAGTGCGGAGCCGTTGGGGTTGACGGAAAGATCCATGCTGGGCTTGCCGTTCTCGCCCACGTACTGCGTGGCGACCTGGCCGTTGGCGATCAGCTGGGCGAGCACTTCGTCATTGGCGACAAAGCGGCCCTCGCCGTGGCTGATGGCGACGGTGTAGGGGTCGTCCAGGCTGCACTGCGACAGCCACGGGGACAGGTTGGACGAGATGCGGGTGCGCACCAGACGGCTCTGGTGGCGACCGATGGTGTTGAACGTCAACGTGGGCGCATCGGGCGTGGCGTCGACGATGTCACCGTAGGGCACCAGGCCGAGCTTGACCAGAGCCTGGAAGCCGTTGCAGATGCCCAACATCAGGCCGTCGCGGGCCTTGAGCAGGTCGCGGACTGCCTCGGTGACCTCGGGAGCGCGGAAGAACGCCGTGATGAACTTGGCGGAGCCGTCGGGCTCGTCGCCGCCCGAGAAGCCGCCGGGGATCATGACAATCTGGCTTGCACGGATGCGGCGGGCAAGCTCGTGGGTGCTCTCGGCGACGGCCTCGGGCGTGAGGTTGTTGATCACGAAGGTGTCGGCCTCGGCACCGGCTGCGCGGAAGGCGCGGGCGCTGTCGTACTCGCAGTTGTTGCCGGGGAACACGGGGATGATCACGCGCGAGCGGGCGATCTTGGCGCCGCCGTACACGTGGATATCCTTGGCGCGGAAGTCGATGGTCTCGACCTCGGGGGTCTCGCCGGCGCTGCGGTAGGCGAAGACGCCCTCGATGCCGCTCTCCCAGGCCTCCTGGAGCTCGGCGAGCTCGATGACCTCGGAGCCGGTGTCGATGACATAACCCTCGACGGTGGTGCCCAGGGGCTCGACGACAACGCCGTCGGCGACCTCGGGCAGCTCGGCGTCATCGGCGAGCTCGACGATAAAGCTACCGTAGAGCGGGGTGAAAAGGCTCTCCACGTCCACATCCTCGGCAAGCTCGATACCGATCTGGTTGCCGACGCACATTTTAAAGAGGCTCTCGGCGCCGCAGCCGTAGCCGGGCGTGGAGATGGCCAGGGCGTTGCCGTTGGCGGTGAGCGCCTCGACGGCGTCAAACGCGGCGAGCAGCTGCTGGGCGTCGGGGCGGTAATCCTCGCCGTAGGTGGCGGGGGCGATGCGGACGACGCGGTGCGTCAGACCCTTGAACTCAGGGGAGACGGCGCGCGCCGCCTTGCCCACGGCGACAGCGAAGCTGATCAGGGTCGGCGGAACGTTGAGCTCGCCGGCCTCGTCCTCAAACGAGCCGCTCATGGAGTCCTTGCCGCCGATGGCGCCGGCACCCAGGTCGACCTGGGCCATAAGGGCGCCTAGGACGGCTGCCATGGGCTTGCCCCAACGCTCGGCCTCGGTGCGCAGGCGCTCGAAGTACTCCTGGAAGGAGAGGTAGGCGCGCTTGTGCTCAAAGCCGGCGGCTACGAGCTTGGCGATGGATTCGACCACGGACAGGTAGGCGCCAGCAAACTGGTCGGCTTCCATCAGGTAGGGGTTGAAGCCCCATGCCATGGCGCTTGCCGTGGTGGTCTCGCCGTCCACGGGGAACTTGGCGACCATGGCTGAGCTCGGGGTGAGCTGCGTCTTGCCGCCAAAAGGCATGAGCACGGTTGCGGCACCGATGGTGGAGTCAAAGCGCTCGGAAAGGCCCTTGTTGGAGGCAACATTGAGGTCGGTGACAAGCGAGGTCATGCGCTCGGCAAGCGTGGTGCCGGCCCAGCTGGGCTGCCACACGCTGCGGGCGCACACGTGGGCGACTTGATGCTTGGGCGCGCCGTTGGAGTTGAGGAACTCGCGGGACAGATCGACGATAGCGACGCCGTTCCAGGCCATGCGCATGCGCGGCTCGGCGGTAACCTCGGCGATAACGGTTGCCTCCAGGTTCTCCTCGGCGGCGTAGCCCATGAACTCCTCGACGTCACCGTCGGCGACGGCGCAGGCCATGCGCTCCTGGGATTCAGAGATGGCGAGCTCGGTGCCGTCAAGACCGTCGTACTTCTTGGTCACGGTATCAAGGTCGACATACAGGCCGTCGGCAAGCTCGCCTACGGCGACCGAGACGCCGCCTGCGCCAAAGTCGTTGCAGCGCTTGATCAGACGGCAGGCATCGCCGCGGCGGAACAGACGCTGCAGCTTGCGCTCGACCGGGGCGTTGCCCTTCTGGACCTCGGCGCCCGAGGTCTCGATGGACTCGGTGTTCTGGGTCTTGGAGGAGCCGGTGGCACCGCCGATGCCGTCACGGCCGGTGCGGCCGCCCAACAGGATGATCTTGTCGGTGGGGGCGGGGCACTCGCGACGCACGTGGTTTGCCGGGGTAGCGCCCACGACGGCGCCAACCTCCATGCGCTTGGCGACGTAGCCGGGGTGATAGAGTTCGTTGACCTGACCGGTGGCAAGGCCGATCTGGTTGCCGTAGCTGGAGTAGCCGGCGGCAGCAGTGGTCACGAGCTTGCGCTGCGGCAGCTTGCCCTCGAGCGTCTCGGAGACCGGGACGGTGGGGTCGCCGGCGCCGGTGACGCGCATGGCCTGGTACACGTAGCTGCGGCCCGAGAGCGGGTCGCGGATGGCGCCGCCCACGCAGGTGGCGGCACCGCCGAAGGGCTCGATCTCGGTCGGGTGGTTGTGGGTCTCGTTCTTAAACAGGAACAGCCAGTCCTGGTCCTCGCCGTCGACATCGACCTTCACCTTGACGGTGCAGGCGTTGATCTCCTCGGACTCGTCGACATCGGTCATGACGCCGGTCTTCTTAAGGTATTTAGCGCCGATGGTGCCCATGTCCATGAGGCAGACGGGCTTGGCGTCGCGGCCGAGTTCGTGGCGCATCTCCATGTAGCGGTCGAAGGCCTGCTGCACCACGGCGTCGTCGATCGTCACGTCATCCAGGACGGTGCCGAAGGTGGTGTGGCGGCAGTGGTCGGACCAATAGGTGTCGATCACGCGGATCTCGGTGATGGTGGGGTCGCGATCCTCATCGCGGAAGTACTGCTGGCAGAAGGCGATGTCCGCCTCGTCCATGGCAAGGCCGCGCTCGGAAATAAAGGCGGCAAGGCCGGCCTCGTCGAGCTCGCGGAAACCGTCGAGTACCTCGACGGGCTGGGGCTCGGGGGTCTCCATGTACAGCGTCTCGGGCAGGTCGAGCGAGGCGATGCGCGCCTCGACGGGGTTCACCACGTAGTGCTTGATGGCATCGATGGCGGCCTCGTCCAGAGCGCCCGAGATCATATAGACCTTGGCGGAGCGCACGGCGGGGCGCTCGCCCTGGCTGATGAGCTGCACGCACTCGCTGGCGGAGTCGGCGCGCTGGTCAAACTGGCCAGGCAGGAATTCGACGGCAAAGACGGCGCCATCGCTTGCGGGGAGCTCGTCGTAGGTCACATCGACCTGGGGCTCGCTAAAGACGGTCGGCACGCAGGAGCGGAAAAGCTCCTCGTCGATGCCCTCGACGTCGTAGCGGTTGATGATCCTCAGGGCCTCGATGCCCTTGATGCCGAGAATCTCGGTCAGCTCGCCCTTGAGCTGCTGAGCCTCGACGTCGAACCCGGGTTTCTTCTCCACGTAGATACGAGAGACCATTGGTTCCTGCCTTCCTGATCGGTTGGGCGTACGGTACGGTATGCGGCAGCGGTCGGTTTACGGGGCAAGCCTCGCGGTCGCCTTGAGCCACATGTTTGTAAACCTCACTATGATACGACAGCTCGCGGCGCGGTGAGGACGGCGAGGGTGCTACAGTGGGGCTCAAACAAGAGAAAGGCATCACATGGCATTCGTTTCGCTCGCCATCATCGCACTCGTGGCCTTTGCGAGTCCTTTTATCGCCTCGGCGATTCCCGGAAAACCCGTTCCCGAGACAGTCTTTTTGCTCGTGCTCGGCGCGGTGCTGGGACCCCATATGCTCGGCGTTATCCATGTAGATGCCGAGGTCTCGCTTGTGTCCGAGCTCGGCCTGGCCTTTTTGTTCCTGCTTGCCGGCTTTGAGATCGACCCCAAGAGCATCACGGGCGTCGAGGGGCGCTACGGCTTGGCGACGTGGGTCGTCACGTTTGGTATCGCCTGGCTTGCCGTGCGCTTTACCCCGTGGTTCTCGGTCAGCCATTTCGACGGTATCGCCGTGACGCTTGCCCTCACTTCTACGGCGCTCGGCACGCTCGTGCCCATCATGCGTGAGCGCTCGCTCACTGGCACGCGTGTGGGCGACTCGATTCTCGCGTATGGCACCTGGGGCGAGCTCGGCCCTGTGCTCGCCATGTCGGTGCTGCTGTCTGCCCGCACTGGCATCCAAACGCTCGTAATCCTTGGCTTGTTTGCGGTGGTTTGCGTGTTGCTGGCCGTGGTCCCAAGCCGCTCCAAGCGCATCGGCAGCCGCTTCTTTGCGTTTGTCGAGGAGCGCGCCGATACCACGTCGCAGACCTTCGTGCGCCTGACGGTGCTCATCCTGGTCACGCTCGTGGCGTTCTCGGCCGTCTTTGATCTCGACATCGTGTTGGGTTCTTTTGCTGCCGGCTTTGTCCTGCGCTATATCATCCCCGAGGGTAACCATACGCTCGAGACCAAGCTCGACGGCCTGGCCTACGGCTTTTTGATTCCAGTGTTCTTTACCGTATCGGGCGCAAAGATCGATCTGACGGCCGTGGCGTCGCGCCCGGGTTTGCTCGTGGGTTTTATCATGGCGTTGCTGATTATTCGTGCCGTGCCCATTCTTATTTCTATGAGCATTTGCCCTGCGACGCGCGATGTGTCGGCGTATGGTCGCATTACCGTGGCCCTGTACTGCACCACGGCGCTGCCGATCATCGTTGCCGTGACGAGCGTTGCCGTCAACGCGGGCGCGCTGTCGCAAGACATCGCGTCGGTTATGGTTGCCGCCGGCGCCATCACGGTGTTCTTGATGCCATTGCTCGCGCAGCTCTTCTACCGCGTGGTGGATGCCGCGCCGGTCGCCGCCGTGGCAGAAGTTGCCGAGCATCCATCCGATGCGCTCGACATCCTGCGCGCCCACCACGACCTAGCGAGCTTGCTCGCACGCGAGCATGAGCTGCTGACCTCGCATGGCCATGGTCGCGTATTCGAGGGCCTGCCTACGCTCGACACGATTGCCGAGCGTCTTTCCGCCGAGGCGGCGAGCGGCCACATCGATGCTCGTATTGTGGACGCGGCACATCTTCTTGCCGATAAGACCTATGGAGACGAGGTCGACCTGTCCGAGCTGACTCCGCGTGAGCGCCGTCGCCTGGAGCGCGCCAAGCTCGCCGTGCGCGAATACCGCCGCCGCATGCTGGAGCTCTATGCAAGAGAAGAAGCCGAGGACGACGACGGCAAGTAGTCGATACTCTCTCGGGGAAGCCGCGTCCTGCTTTGAAGGCTCGGAACGGGATGTGGTTTCCGAAACGGGGCCGTTGGGAAACTGTGTCCCGGAATGGGCGCTCAGAGTGGGATGCAGTTTCCGCGAGAGACCCGTTGCGGAAACGGTATCCCAGAATCGGCGTTCAAAACGGGGCGCAGTTTCCGCAAGGAGGTCCTGGGGAAAACCGTGCCCCGTTCTGATCCGAAATACTGGGACATAGTTTCCCTTTCATAACAAGAGAAAGCGCGCTCCCTGCGGTTGATGCAGACAGCGCGCCTTTTGCGTTGGGCCTCGTTGAGGTTCGAAGTCGTGGCTTGCGACCTTTAGGAACGGGCGGCTCCGTCGACGGGGAGCACGGCGCCCGTGACGTAGGCGGACATGTCGCTCGCGAGGAAAACAAAGGCGTTGGCGACATCCTCGGGCTCGCCCATGCGACCCAGCGGAATGGTGGCGATGATGGGCTTGATGACCTCTTCAGGCAGGTTGGCGACCATGTCGGTTTTGGTTACACCGGGTGCTACGGCATTGACGCGAATGCCCATGGGGGCGAGCTCGCGCGAGAGCGACTGGACCATGCCGTTGACGGCAAACTTGGACGTTGGATAGCCGACGCCAGAGGGCTGGCCGTACTTGGCAACCATCGAGCTCGTGGTGGTGATGGTGCCGCCGTGGCCGGCCTCGGTCATGATCTTGGCGGCAGCCTGGTGGCCATTAAAGACGGCGACGACGTTAAGGTCCATGACCTTTGCGAACTCCTCGGCCGTGTAGTCCAAGAGGGGTGAACGCTGGGAGATACCGGCATTGTTGACGACCGTGTCCAAGCCGCCCATGTCAGCTGCAGCCTGGGTAAAGGCCTCGGTCACGGCTTCGAGTGAGGTGAGGTCGCAGGAGCGGCCCCAGACCTTGGCGTCGGGATAGGCGGCTGTCAGCTTCTCAACGGCCGCATCGGCGGTCTCCTGACGCGAGCCAAAGACGGTGACGGCGGCGCCTTCCTCGATAAAACGGCAGGCGATGGCATAGCCGATACCGCGCGTGCCTCCGGTGATGATTGCTTTCTTGCCCTCGAGTAACATGGTATTTCCTCTCATCGCGGGCGGACATTCGCAGCACAGCGTAGCCGTAACCGGAATCGGCCGTGTTTGCATATCGGTGAACGGTAGCCCGCGTTACCGATGAGCGGCTCGCGCAAATGTGCTCTGCCGTTGTGCTTAGGGCAGGAGACAAAAGGGCTCCCGTCCCGCATCGGACGGGAGCCCTCAAAGCGTGTATTGCTAGGCGAGCGTTGAGCTAGTTGGCCATAACGCCTTCGGTCCAAGCCTCAACGTCCTCGATGCGCAGGACGTTGGCGACCTCGGCCACGCAGTCGACGCTGGCAAGCTCGGCGGCGGCAGCCTGGACGTCCTTCTCGAGCGCGCGGTGCGTCAGGAAGATGACCGAGCAGGCATCGCTGACGCCCGATTTACCGTCCTCGACCTGGTTGATGAGCGAGATCGAGATGTTGTGCTTGGCAAAGATGTCGACCGTCTCGGACAGGGCACCCACGCGGTCGGCGACCTTCAGGCGCACATAGTACTTGGTCTGGAGCTCGTCCATGGGCTTAAAGGCGAGGTTGTGGCCATAGGGTTCAATCTCGGGCAGCGGAGTCACGCCGCGGCTGATCTGCTCGGAGAGCGACAGGATATCGCCCACGACGGCGCTCGCGGTGGGGAAGGAGCCTGCGCCGGCACCGTAGAACATGGTCTCGCCCACGGCGTCGCCTACCACGTAGACAGCGTTCATGGCGCCGTTGACCTTGGCAAGCATGTGGTCGGCGGGGATCAGCGTGGGATGCACGCGGACGTCGACGCCGGCGTCGGTATTGCGGGCGATGCCGAGCAGCTTAATGGTGTAGCCGAGCTCGCGGGCCTGGGCGATGTCCTCGGCGCCGATGGTACGGATACCCTGCTGGTACACATCGTCGGTGGTAACGCGGGTGCCAAAGCCGATGGAGGCGAGGATGGCCGTCTTGCTGGCGGCATCGAAGCCGTCGACGTCGGCGGACGGGTCGGCCTCGGCATAGCCCTTGGCCTGCGCGTCGGCAAGCACGTCGGCGTAATCGGCGCCCTCGGCGTCCATGCGCGACAGGATATAGTTGGTGGTGCCGTTGAGAATGCCTGCGATGGTCAGGATCTTGTTGCCCACCAGGTCGTGCTCAAGTGTGCTCACGATGGGGATGCCGCCGCCGCAGCTGGCCTCGCACTTAATCTGCACGCCACACGCGCGCGCCTTCTCGGCAAGCGTCTCGACATGACGGCCCAGCAGGGCCTTGTTGGCAGAGACGACGTGCTTGCCGTGCTCAAAGGCAGTGGTGAAGATCTCGGTTGCGGGATGCTCGCCACCGATCAGCTCGACGACGATGTCGACGGCGGGGTCGGTGACGACATCGCGCCAGTCGCCTGTAAAGGCCTCACGCTCAATACCGGCAGCCTCGGCCTGCTCCCAGGCAAGCGCGCAGGCACGGGTCAGCTTAAGGTCGATGCCGTAGGCTGCCAGGTACTCATCGTGGTGGCTCTTGATCAGACGGGCCACGCCGCCGCCGACGGTTCCAAGACCGATGAGGCCGACGTTCACGGTGCGCAGGGGTTCGCTCATAGATAGCTCCTTCGTGCATCTTATGGATGGATTAACCGCTTAAAGGTTGAGTGCATTCTAGCGTGAACCGAGGGCGCGTGCTCGCCAGGCAACAGGAGTCGCACAAAACGGCACCCCAGAAACGCTGCGGAAACATTGGAAACATGCTCGCTACAAACGGAACTCCGTAACAAACTGTCAACGTTTGCACCATAAGGTTTGCCCTGTACCGCAAGACGGCCGCACCGCGGCCAGCGAAAAGGGGGACACCATGTTTAGCATCAACAACGTACTTAACCGCAGGAGTTTCTTGGCTGGCGCCGCGGCGCTCGGTGGCACCGCGGCGCTCGCTGGTTGCTCGTCGGGTGGCTCGGAGGGCGGCTCCGCCGATGACGGCAAGACCTTCAAGATCGGTGTCATCGGCCCTCTGACCGGCGCCGCGGCAACCTATGGCGTTTCGGCCGAGAAGGGTGCCAAGCTCGCCGCCAAGGATTTCTCGACCAAGGACCTCAAACTCTCGCTTAAGTCCGAGGATGACGTCGCTGACGGCGAGAAGGCTATCAACGCCTTCAATACCCTGTGTGACTGGGGCATGCAGGCGCTCGTCGGTCCGGTCACCACCGGTGCTGCCGTCGCTGTCTCGGGCGAGATTGCCGACGACATGCTCATGGTCACGCCCTCGGCCTCGTCTCTCGACGTCACCAAGGATAAGACCACGGTCTTTCAGGTTTGCTTCACCGATCCCACCATGGGCGCCAGCGCCGCGAAGTTCTTGGCCGAGAAGTACGCGGATGCCAAGATTGCCCTGTTCTACAACTCCGGCGATACGTACAGCTCGGGTGTTGCCGATGCCTTTGCCGAGCAGGCCAAGGAGTCCAAACTTGATATCGTCGATACCGAGACCTTTAAGGACGATTCCTCCACGAGCTTTACCAACCAGCTCACCAAGGCCAAGGAGGCCGGCGCCACGCTCATCTTTGCGCCGATCTACTACACGCCGGCGTCCGTTTTGCTCAAGAACGCCAAGGACATGGGCTACGACATGACCCTCATGGGTACCGACGGCATGGACGGCCTACTCTCTGTGGAAGGCTTCGATACCTCTCTTGCCGAGGGCGTACTGCTCATGACCCCGTTTTCGGCTGACGATGAGAAGAATGCCGACTTCGTCAAAGCCTATAAGGATGCCTACGACGAGACACCCAACCAGTTTGCCGCCGACGCCTACGATTGCGTCCACGCCATTGTCGAGGCCATCGACAAGGCGGGGATTGACATTACGGCCGACGGTGCCGACATTGCCGGCGACCTTGCCAAGGCCATGCGCAAGATCAAGATCGAGGGCCTGACAGGCGAGCTGACGTGGAATGACGAGGGCCAGGTCGAAAAGCCCGCTACGGCCTATGTGATCCAGGACGGCAAGTACATCGCCGCCTAAGTGCGCATAAAGCGCGACCGGTGAGGCCGTTTTATTCAGGGAAGGGACGCCTGTAACAGAACGGAAACATTACTTTCACACAATAAAGTGGCCTTACTGCATAAAGTAATAGAAATACGCAGAATTATGGATAAATGAACAAATCCAAAGAAAAGTTGAAATAATCGCCACTTTCCTTAACTAAAGCGTCTAGTATTTTGCGAACGCTGAACACGGCGAAGGATGGCCTGTCGGGTAACCGAAACCCGACGAGATTTGAGAGGAGAGCCGCATGTCGAGCCTCACCGGTAAGTCATTGAACCCTGTTATGAATCGCAGGAGCGTTATCGCGAGCGCAGCAGGTCTGGGGGCGATGTCCATTCTAGCCGGCTGCTCCTCCAACGGCGGCGATAGCGGTTCCGCTTCGGGCGACGCTTCGTTTAAGATCGGCACCATCGGCCCGCTGACCGGTGCCAACGCGTCCTACGGCAAGTCCGTTACCCAGGGTGTCGAGCTTGGCTGCAAGGATTTCTCGACCAAGGAGCTGCCGCTTGCCAGCAAGGCCGAGGATGACCAGGCCGACGGCGAGAAGGCCGTCAACGCCTTCAACACCCTGCTCGACTGGGGCATGCAGGCCCTCGTCGGCCCGACCACCACGGGTGCGTCGGTTGCCGTTGCCGCCGAGTGCGGTAACGACCCCAAGACGTTCATGATCACCCCGTCCGCGTCCTCCGAGGACGTCACCGACGGCAAGGATTGCGTCTTCCAGGTTTGCTTCACCGACCCCAACCAGGGTGTCAACGCTGCCAAGTTCCTGGCGCAGAAGTATGCGGACGAGAAGTTCGTGCTGTTCTATAACTCCGGCGACGCATATTCTTCGGGCATCGCAGATTCCTTTAAGGCCCAGGCCGCTGAGTCCAAGCTCGAGATTGTTGACGAGGAGACCTTTAAGGACGACTCCGCCACGAGCTTTACGAACCAGCTGACCAAGGCCAAGCAGGCCGGCGCCACCATGATCTTTGCGCCGATCTACTACACGCCGGCGTCCGTCCTGCTCAAGAACGCCAAGGACATGGGCTACGACGTCAAGATGATGGGCTGCGACGGCATGGACGGCATCCTGGGCGTTGAGGGCTTCGATACCTCTCTTGCCGAGGGCCTGCTGCTCATGACCCCGTTCTCCGCCGACGACGAGAAGAACGCCGACTTCGTTAACGCTTACAAGGATAAGTACGGCGATACCCCCGACCAGTTTGCCGCCGACGCCTACGACGGCGTGCACGCGGTGGCCGAGGCCGTCAAGGAGGTCGGTCTTGGTGTCGACGCCGATCCGACCGAGGTCGCCGAGAAGCTGTCCAAGGCTATGCTCAAGATTACCGTTGACGGTCTGACCGGCAAGCTCACCTGGAACGATAAGGGCCAGGTCCAGAAGGAGCCCACGGCGTACGTCATCACCGACGGCAAGTACGTACAGGCCTAATTGGCCGCCTTACATAGAGCGGTTTTGATCCCAAGCAGGGGAGGTTTTGGCCTTCCCTGCTTGCTTGGTATCTAGGGACAGTGTAACGTCCCTGTTTCATACATTAACTGGAAACCTATTCGAAAGGGGGATGTGGAACATGACGGTCTTTATCCAATACCTGGTCAACGGCCTGTCCATGGGCAGCGTCTACGCCATCATCGCGTTGGGCTACACCATGGTCTACGGTATCGCCAAGATGCTCAACTTCGCTCACGGCGACGTCATCATGGTCGGTGCTTATGTCTCGTTCTGCGCCACGTCGTATCTCGGCCTCCCAGGCTGGGCATCTGTAGTTCTCTCTTGTGTGGTCTGCACGGTTCTCGGTGTTCTCATTGAGGGTTTGGCCTATAAGCCGCTGCGCCAGGCGGGCCCGCTGGCCGTTCTGATCACGGCCATCGGCGTGTCTTACTTCCTGCAGAACGCCGCGCAGCTTCTGTGGGGCGCCACGCCCAAGAACTTCACTTCGCTCGTCACCTTTCCGGTGCCGGAGTTCTTGGCCAAGTTCAACGTAAGCGCCGTCTCGCTCGTCACCATCGTCGCCTGCCTGGTTATCATGGCCGGCCTGATGTTCTTTACAGGTAAGACCAAGATGGGCAAGGCCATGCGCGCCGTGTCCGAGGACAAGGCCGCCGCTCAGCTCATGGGCATCAACGTCAACCGCACCATCTCGATGACGTTCGCTATCGGCTCGGCGCTTGCCGCCATCGCCGGCGTGCTCCTGTGCTCCTACTCGCCGGTGCTGCAGCCCACGACGGGCGCCATGCCTGGCATCAAGGCCTTCGACGCTGCCGTTTTCGGCGGCATCGGCTCCATTCCCGGTGCCTTTGTCGGCGGCATTCTCATCGGCATCATCGAGGCGATGGCGCAGGCTTACATTTCCACGAGCCTTGCCAACTCCATCGTCTTTGGTGTTTTGATCATCGTCCTGCTCGTCAAGCCTGCCGGCCTCTTGGGCAAGTACGTCCCCGAGAAGGTGTAGGTGAGCGTTATGAAGTTTCTTAAAGACAAGCAGACGCGTCACGACTTTGTTACGTACGCCATGTGCCTTGTGGCGTTCGCCATCGTGTTCTTTATGCAGTCTAACCACATGATCCCGCGCATGATCGCCGGTCAGCTGGTTCCCATCACGGCCTATATCGTCATGGCCATCTCCCTTAACCTCGTCGTCGGCATCGCGGGCGATTTGTCGCTGGGCCACGCGGGCTTTATGAGCGTCGGCGCCTATACGGGAATCGTCACCGCCGTCGCACTGGAGAGCGCCGTTCCGTCCGATCCGATGCGTCTGATCATCAGCATTGTGGTCGGCGCTATCGCCGCTGCCATCTTGGGCTTCTTGATCGGTATCCCGGTCCTGCGCCTGAGCGGCGACTATCTGGCCATCGTGACCCTGGCTTTTGGCGAGATCATCAAAGAGGTCGTCACCTGCCTCATTGTGGGCGTCGATTCCCGCGGCCTGCATGTGATCTTTAACATCACGGGTAACTCCACGATCGACGACCTGCACCTGCTCGAGGACGGCACCGCCATTATCAAGGGCGCGCAGGGCGCATCGGGCGTGTCGACCTATTCGACCTTCCTTGCCGGCGCAATCCTGGTTATGGTCGCGCTCGTGATTGTGCTCAACCTGGTTCGCAGCCGTACCGGTCGTGCCATCATTGCCGTGCGCGACAACAAGATTGCTGCCGAGTCCGTGGGCATCTCCGTCACCCAGTACCGCATGATCGCCTTCGTGGTTTCCGCTGCCCTCGCCGGTGCTGCCGGAGCCCTGTTCGGCGGTAACTTCTCGCAGCTTTCCGCCACTAAGTTCGACTTCAATACGTCCATCCTCATTCTGGTGTTCGTGGTCCTGGGCGGCCTGGGCAACATGCGCGGCTCCGTTATCGCTGCGGCGCTGCTCACGGTGCTCCCCGAGCTGCTCCGTCAGTTCTCGGACTACCGCATGCTCATCTATGCCATCGTGTTGATTCTGGTCATGGTCTTTACTAACAACCCACAGCTCAAGGCGTTCTTCGCACGCATTAAGGACCGCTTTGCTTCCAAGAAGGAGGTGGCAGCCGATGCCCAGTAAGTTTGAGTTCAACAAGGGCAAGATGGTCCCGTATCCTTCTGGCGCCATCGTTCCCGACCGCGACTTGGGCCAGCGCCCGGCGCTCGAGTGCATCCACCTGGGCATTGAATTCGGCGGTCTTAAGGCAGTCGATGACTTTAGCCTGACCATCGGCAAGACTGAGATCGCCGGTCTCATCGGCCCCAACGGTGCCGGCAAGACCACGGTCTTCAACCTGCTCACCAAGGTGTACCAGCCTACGCACGGCACCATCCTGCTCGACGGTGAGGACACCTCGGGCAAGTCGGTCTACCAGGTCAACCGCATGGGTATTGCCCGTACGTTCCAGAACATTCGCCTGTTCAACACCATGACGGTGGAGGACAACGTTAAGGTCGGCCTGCACAACCAGGAGCGCTACTCCGGCTTTGAGGGCGTGCTGCGCCTGCCGACGTATTGGAAGCACGAGAAGGCCGCCCACGAGCGCGCCATGGAGCTGCTGTCCATTTTTGACATGGAGCACCTGGCAAATGAACAGGCCGGCTCGCTTCCTTACGGCGCTCAGCGTCGTCTGGAAATCGTCCGCGCGCTTGCCACCAACCCCAAGTTGCTGCTGCTCGACGAGCCTGCCGCCGGCATGAACCCGTCCGAGACCGCAGAGCTCATGGCGAACATCGTCAAGATTCGCGACACCTTCGGCATCGCCATCATGCTTATCGAGCATGATATGTCGCTCGTCATGAACATCTGCGAGGGCATCTGCGTGCTTAACTTTGGCAAGGTTATCGCCAAGGGCACGGCAGAGGAAATCCAGAACAACGACGCCGTTATCGAGGCGTATCTGGGTAAGCAGGATAAGGGGGAGAACTAAATGGCAGAGCCGATGCTTTCCGTCTACAACATCAACGTCTGGTACGGCGCCATCCACGCCATCAAGGACATCTCCTTTAACGTCAACGAGGGTGAGATCGTGGCCTTGATTGGTGCCAACGGTGCCGGCAAGTCCACAACGCTCAAGACCGTCTCGGGCCTGCTGCGCTCCAAGACCGGCTCCATCAAGTTTATGGGCGAGGACATTACCCATACGCCTGCCGACAAGCTGGTGGGCAAGGGCTTGGCCCAGGTTCCCGAGGGCCGCCGCGCCTTTTTGCAGATGACGGTCGAGGAGAACCTGGAGATGGGCGCCTATACACAGCCCAAGTCCACAATTGCCCCGGGCCTGGAGCGTGTCTACGAGCAGTTCCCGCGCCTGAAGGAACGTCGTCGCCAGGTTGCCGGTACCCTTTCAGGCGGCGAGCAGCAGATGCTCGTTATGGGGCGTGCCCTTATGAGTAACCCCAAGCTGCTCATGCTCGACGAGCCTTCCATGGGCTTGGCGCCGATTCTGATTGAGCAGATCTTCCAGATTGTCGAGGACCTGCACAAGGCTGGCACCACGGTGCTTCTGGTCGAGCAAAACGCGCAGATGGCGCTTTCCATCGCCACGCGCGGCTACGTGCTCGAGACCGGCAAGATCACCATGACCGGTACCGGCCAAGAGCTCCTGCACGACGATAACGTCCGCAAAGCCTACCTCGGAGGCTAACCCACCTAACAAAAGGGGCGCTGACTATCTCAGTCAGCGCCCCTTTTTAAGTTGCGGTGAAATGGGGACTGAATACGGGCTCCAGAGGCCAAAAGAGTCCCTATTCCACCGCAACTTCATGGGGATGTGTGACAATGCCCGTCGGAAAACATCTGCTGTCTTTGGGGGTCTATCTATGCTGTACGAGTTTTGTGCCGAGAACTTTGAGCGGGTGCCGGCGGCTATCGATGCCGGTGCAAAGCGTATCGAACTGTGCGACAACCTTGCCGTCGGTGGCACTACACCTTCGGCCGGTGTTATCAGCGCTACGACCAGCTATGCCCACGAGCACGATGCACGGGTGATGTGCATGATCCGTCCGCGTGGCGGCGACTTTCATTACAACCAGGACGAGTTGCGTATGATGGAGATGGACCTGGGCCTTGCCGTGAGCGCCGGCGTTGACGGCTTGGTCTTTGGCTGCTGCAAGCCCTGCGCTGACGGATGGGCGCTCGACGAGCTTACGTTGGGCGCCCTCGTGATGGCCGCGGGCTGCGCGACCGAGGAATGCAAGCGTGAGCCCATCGACATCACCTTCCACATGGCGTTTGACCAGCTCTCGCCCGAGGCTCAGCTCGATGCCGTCGACACACTCGTCGATTGCGGCGTTACGCGCATCCTGACGCACGGCGGTGCCGCCGGCACGCCGATTGAGGACAACCTGGAGCATCTGTCGCGTCTTATCGAGTGTGCGGGAGACCGCCTGACCATTCTTCCCGGCGGCGGCATTTCCACGGCCAACCGCGATACCGTGGCGGCGGCACTGGGCGCCTCCGAGCTCCATGGCACCAAAATTGTGCCGCTGGAGGTATAACCCGTGGCGCTGGTATTTGACGTTCAGCAGGCGAA
Organism: uncultured Collinsella sp.; assembly: GCA_902491055.1. Classification (GTDB taxonomy): domain Bacteria; phylum Actinomycetota; class Coriobacteriia; order Coriobacteriales; family Coriobacteriaceae; genus Collinsella. The sequence goes on from CABUGI010000007.1 coordinate 33,813, forward strand.
CGGTAAGCCCGACGACAACCGCCGCCCCGGCACCGCGTGTCCCTTTTGCGATACAGAAGGGCTCACCGACATCATTCGCCGTGATGGCGATTGCATTTGGCTCGAGAATAAGTTCAAGACCCTGCGCGCCACCCGTCAAACCGTGCTGATCGAGTCGGCCGATCACGATGCCGACCTGGTGACCTATGAGCCGGATGAACTCCACCATGTGATGCGGTTTGCCCTGGGTTGCTGGCAGCAGATGATCGATTCACAGCAGTATCGAAGCGTGCTCATGTACAAGAACAAGGGTCCGCTCTCGGGCGGTAGCCTCGTTCATCCGCACATGCAGATTGTGGGTTTGGAGCAGGAAGACGGCTATGCTTCGCTGACTTCCGCCAATTTCGAAGGCATCAATGTCTGGCAACAGGGGAGGATCTCGGCCAACATCTCAACCGAACCCATCATGGGGTTCTTTGAGATCAACGTTTCAGCCCCGCAGGGAATCTCTGCCAGCGATGACACGAGAGATCAAGCCGAGGCGGATCTCTTCGCCGATGCAGTCCAGGTAGCTCTGCGCTATATCCTGAACGAGCACCACGGTGGTCGCGCAGGGTCGTATAATCTGTTCTTCTATCACCTGGGCGGTCGGACCATTGCCAAGGCGCTGCCGCGTTGGGTGGTTTCGCCCTACTTCGTCGGCTATCGTTTAGCCCAGGTCAATGCCGAGACAACGCTCGATGTCGATGCTGAGCGCCTGCGTGCGCATCTGGAAACGTTCGTATAGTAAGACTAACACCCGCGTAATGCGGACAGCCTAGCGTCCCATGGCGTCGCGGCCGGCCTCGACCCGCTTGCGCTGGGCGGCGCGCTCCTCGCCGGTTAGACGCTCAAAGAGATGTCCGATAAGCGAGGCGAGTACCTGCTGAAACAGCGTGCCGCACATGACGGGGAATACGACTTCGCCCGGAAAGTATTGCGTGGCGATGACGGCGCCCGAAGATATGTTACGCATGCCGCAGGTAAAGCACATGGTAGCCGTCTCGCTATATGGCAGATGCAGCGCACGGGCGACCAGAAAACCGATGACAAAGCCGCTGATGGCGAAGGTCAAAATAAAGAGGGCGACTTCCAGGCGCACCGCGTTCATGTGCAGCACGTACTCGCTCATGGCGGTGGAGTTGGAGGCGATAACGCCCATCATCATGAATTTGCAGGCGGGCGAGAGCGCGGGGGAGAGCTTCTCGTGTCCCCATCCACGCGTGAGCTCGTTGATCACGATGCCGAGCACGGCGGGGATGGCGATCATAAAGGCCATGTCTTGCATCATGCTCGGCACATCGATCGAGACGGTGGCACCCAGCAAGAGCTTAAGCGTGAGCGGAATCGTCACAGGGGAGATAACTGAGGACGTCAGGATGATAGTGAGCGCGAGCGGGCCGTTGCCGCCGAACATGCTGATCCACATAAAAGCGGTGACGGCCACGGGCACGCTGTACTCGAGCACGATGCCGCAGACAAGGTTGGGGTTGGAGCCAAAGAAGAGTGACCCTATGGCGTACGCCGCGATGGGAATAAGCACTGCCGAGACCAGCAGCGCCAGAATCAGGTGCAGCGGACGGTGGAACACCTCGGCTACCTGGTGAAAAGTGTTGCTGAGCGCGCCCTGAAACGTCATAAAGGCGAAGAGGGCGGGAACAATGGGCTTGAGCACGCCGATCTGCTGGGGAAAGAGCACTCCGAGCGCCACGCAAATCGGAGCGATGATCTGCATATGCCCCGCGAGGAACTTTCCCAGTCCAGCCCATTGCTTCATATGTCCCGTGACTCCCTTTATCCGCGAACTCGTTTGTATGGATATGCTAGACGCTCGTATGCGTCCGTGCGGCTGAAACGCTCGATTATTTCGAGGCCATTACCGCCATCGTTTGCCGAAACCGCGGCGCACCGCGGCGTTTTGCGTCCGTGCCGCACGGTATAATAAATCCGTTCAACAGATCTGCCTGCCGAAGCGGGCATACACAGAGGACTCATCGCTATGAACCGTGAGAGGTATCGCGGCGACCTGCCCCTATCGGGGGTGGGCGCCTATGTCATCGCTTAAGACGACGCATCGCTGGGCGGTCGCTCGGCAAAACCCCGAGCTCGAAAAGGAGCTTTCGGCTGGCCTGGGCATACCCGGGCTGGTGGCGCGCATTATGGTTGCGCACGGCATTACATCCATCGAGGAAGGCCAACTGTTTTTGACGCCTTCGCTCGATCGCGACTGGGCGGACCCGCTCGTTATTCCGGGCATGGCGGTCGTCGCCGACCGCGTTGAGCGCGCTGTTCGCAGTCACGAGCGCATCGCCGTCTTTGGCGATTTTGACGTCGACGGCATAACGTCGACTTGTCTGTTGACCGAGGCGCTGCGGATGTTTGGCGCCAATGTCACACCGTTTATCCCGCACCGCTTTGACGAGGGGTACGGCCTGTCGCGTGCGGCGCTCGACCGCGTCAACGAGCTCGCCCAACCCAACCTGATTGTGACCGTCGATAACGGTATTGCTGCCAAGGAAGAGGTCTCCTATCTGGAGAGCCTGGGGATCGATTTGGTGGTCACGGACCATCACGAGCCTTCCGACCAGGTGCCGCAGGGCGTGCCCCTGACCGACCCCAAGCTCGAGGACGAGGGTCCCTCGCGCGAGCTTGCCGGTGCCGGCGTGGCACTCAAACTGGTGCAGGTCCTGGGCGAGCGTTTGGGCAAGCCGTCGTATTGGCGTTCGCTGATAGAGGTCGCGGCGCTGGGCACCGTATCCGACATGATGCCGCTCACGCCCGAGAATCGCGCACTGGTCGCCGAGGGCATCCAGCAGATGCGCGTGACGGCCCGTCCCGGCTATATCGCGCTTGCCGCACTTGCCAAGGCCGATCTTTCTACCATTACGGCCGACGGCCTGTCATTCTCGCTCATTCCCCGCTTAAACGCTGCCGGTCGCATGGCCGATCCCAAGCTGGCGCTCGACCTGCTGCTTGCCCGCAATCCCATCGAAGCAAGCGCGCTGGCGGCTGAGCTCGAGGAAATCAACCGCCAGCGCCGTGAGATCGAGGCGGAGCTCACGCGCGATGCCATGGCAAAGGTCGAGGAGACCTATGACGGCGGACGCGCGATCGTCGTGGGCGGCGAAGGCTGGCACGAGGGTGTCAAGGGCATCGTGGCAAGCCGTCTGACCAACCGCTATCACGTGCCGGCGCTGCTGTTCTCGATCGAGGACGGTATCGCGCGCGGCTCTGGTCGCTCGGTGGGCAAAGTTAACCTGTTTGACGCCGTCGAGCGCTGTTCCGACCTGCTGATTCGTCGCGGCGGACATGCCGGTGCGGTGGGTGTGACCATCGAGGCATCCAAGCTCGATGAATTCCGTCGTCGCCTTTCCGCCGTGCTATCGGAGATTCCCGCCGAGGACTTTGAAGACATCGACGAGGTTGCCGCCACGGTCGACCTTTCCGAGCTGAATATCGAGACTATAGAGCAGATTTCCCGTCTTGAGCCGTTTGGCCAGGGCAACAAGGTGCCGCTGCTGGCCGCCGAGGGCGTGACGATGTGCGATCGCGCCGTGGTGGGCAAAACCGGCGAGCACATGCGCTTTGTGGCGACCGATGGAGCCGCGAGCGTGCCGGCCATCATGTTCCGCGTGCCGCAAATCGATAAGCTCATCAACTGCGATAGCGCTGTCGACTTGGTGTTCGAGGCCGTTGCCGAGCATTGGCAGGGGCGTGTGAAGCCCAAGCTCATGATCAAGGATGTTCTGGTCCGCGATACCACGCTGCCCAGCGTCGACGATCCGGCATGCGAGCTTCGTCGTGGCGTGCAGCCGGCGGATTCCGGCCTGCGCCTGGAGTCGCGTAAGCGCGAGACACTCGCCCAGCTTTCTTATACCGAGCTGACGCGCTCGCTTATCCATAGCTTTATAGGCTCGAACCAGCCGCACCGCGCGCAGGTCGAGGCGCTCGATGCCCTGGCCGATCACCAAAGTGTTCTGGCCGTTATGGGAACGGGGCGCGGCAAGTCGCTCATCTTCCATGTGCATGCCGCGCGCGAGGCGGTTCTTCGCGGGCGTGCGAGCATCTTTGTCTATCCGCTGCGCGCGCTCGTTGCCGACCAGGCCTATCACCTCTCGTCGACGATGGCCGCGCTCGGCATTGGCGTCGGCGTGTTGACCGGCGAGACCGTGGAGGCGGCGCGCGATGACGTGTTTGCCGGCTTGGCTTCGGGCCGTACCGGCATCGTGCTCACGACGCCCGAGTTCCTGTCCATTCACCGCGACCGCTTTGCGCGTTCGGGGCGCATCGGTTTTGTCGTTATCGATGAGGCGCACCACGCTGGCCTTGCCAAGGGCGGCGACCGCAGCGCCTATCTCGACATGCCCGATATCCTCAAAGCCCTGGGCGACCCGGTCGTTATGGCCGCGACGGCCACCGCGACGGCTCCGGTCGTGGCCGAGCTTGCCCGCACGCTTCCGATCACTCACACGGTGGTCGACGAGACGGTGCGCGAGAACCTGCAGCTCGAGGACGACCGAGATCTTGCGAGCCGCGAGAACCGTTTGGTGTCGATCGTGGCGACGGGGGAAAAGACCGTCATCTACGTCAATTCGCGCGACCAGTCCGTGGCGCTCGCCAAGACACTACGCAAACGCGTTCCCGACTGTGCGACCCGTATCGCGTTCTATAACGCTGGCCTTACGCGCACCGACCGCCATCGCGTAGAGGAGGCGTTTCGAGACGGCAGCCTCAGCTGCATCGTCTCGACATCCGCCTTTGGCGAGGGCGTCAACCTTCCCGATATTCGCCATGTCGTGCTCTATCACATGCCGTTTGGCGGCATTGAGTTTAACCAGATGAGCGGCCGCGCCGGTCGCGATGGCCAACCCGCCGTGATCCATCTACTCTATTCGTCGCGTGACGCCCGTATTAACGAGCGCCTGCTCGACTGCTATGCGCCCGAGCGCGACGAGCTCGTCACGCTCTATCGCGCGCTGCAGACCATGTGGCGCTCCAACCGCGGCAAGACCGGGGACGATTCCTTTAGCGCGAGCGATATCGACATCGCGCAGATGTGCCTTGCCATCGATGCTCGCACGCCGGTCGACGAGCGCTCGGTGGAAAGCGGCTTGGGAATCTTCGAAGAGCTTGGTTTTTGTCGCGTTTTGGGGTTTGACGACACCCGTCGCATCGCGATGGCCGAAAACCCCGGCCGCGTGCAATTGAGCAGGTCAATTCGCTATTTGGAGGGCTTGCGCTCGCGCATGGAGTTCTCGGCTTTCCGGAGTTGGGCGCTCGATTCGTGCGCTTCTGATATGCTAGCCAAAGTTAACCGCCCGATCGTACCGCGGGCCTAGGGGAAGGGGACCTCGATGGATGCCGCAGCCCGTACCGCCCATGATTCTACCCTCCAGCCTTTTTCGGAGATGGAGCACTATAAGCATGCCGATGAGCTGCCGCCCGAGATTATGGCGGACAGCTACGACAAGCTGGAGCGCCTGTGCCTCAAATATATGAATGAGGACGACTTTTCTAAGGTTGAGCAGGCCTACTGCTTTGCCGCCGAGAAGCACTGCAACCAAAAGCGCCGCTCGGGCGAGATGTACATTAACCATCCCGTCGAGGTTGCCATCATTTTGGCCGATCTCAAGATGGACTGCGATGTGGTGTGCGCCGCGCTGCTGCACGATACCGTCGAGGATACCGAGACCTCGCTCGCCGATGTTTCCGGCCTGTTCGGCGATACGGTGGCCGAGCTCGTCGATGGCGTGACCAAGCTCACCAACATCGAAGTCGACAGCATGGACGAGAAGCAGGCGCTCACGCTGCGCAAGATGTTCCTCGCCATGTCCAAGGACATTCGCGTCATCATCGTTAAACTTGCCGACCGTCTGCACAACATGCGAACGCTGGCAGCCCTGCGCGAGGATCGTCGCCTGTTTAAGGCTCGCGAGACCATGGACGTGTACGCGCCCTTGGCCGACCGCCTGGGCATGAGCTCTATTAAGTGGGAGCTCGAGGACCTGTCCTTCTTCTACCTGGAGCCCGATGCCTACCAGCGCATCGCGCGCATGGTGGCTGAGTCGCGCGAGGTCCGCGAGCGCTACCTTGCCGAGACCATCAAGACGCTTACCGATGAGCTCAACCGCATTGGTCTGGAGGACTTCCAGATCAACGGCCGCTCCAAGCACTATTGGTCCATCTACCAAAAGATGAAGCGCAAGGGCAAGGAGTTCTCCGAGATCTACGACCTGGTGGCGCTGCGCGTTATTACCCATTCGGTGCGCGATTGTTACTCCACGCTCGGTGCGGTGCATACGCTGTGGCACCCCATGCCTGGTCGCTTTAAAGACTATATCGCCATGCCCAAGGTCAATAACTACCAGTCGCTCCACACGACGGTCATCGGCCCTACGGCTCGTCCGCTCGAGATTCAGATTCGAACCTACGAGATGCATGAGCAGGCCGAGTACGGCATTGCCGCTCACTGGCTATATAAGAAGTCGGGCGGATCGTCTGCTTCCAAGACCAATGACGCTCAACGTTTGGACGACCAGATCAACTGGCTCAAGCATTCGCTCGATTGGGCGGCTTCCGACGAGATCACCGATGCCAAGGAATACCTGCACTCGCTGAAGGTCGATCTGTTCGATCAGGAGATCTTTGTCTTCACGCCCAAAGGCGAGGTCATGGCGCTTCGTGCCGGTTCAACGCCGCTCGACTTTGCCTATGCCGTTCACACCGAGGTGGGAAACCACTGCGTCGGCGCCAAAATCAACGGTGCGGTGGCTCCGCTCACGCACGAGATCAAGACGGGCGACCGCGTTGAAATCCTGACTAACAAGAGTTCCAAGCCGTCGCGCGATTGGCTCAAGATCGTTAAGACACCTTCCGCCAAGTCAAAGATCCGCCGCTATTTTGCCGCTGCGACCAAGGACGACGACGCTGCCGCCGGTCGCGATATGCTGGCCAAGGATCTGCGTAAGCGTGGCTATGGCATTTCTACGCCGCGTTCGACGCGTGCGCTCAATGCCGTGGCGGAGCAGTTTAACTTCAAGCAGCTCGAGGACCTGTTTGCCGCCGTCGGCGCCGGCAAGGTTGCCTCGCGCGCTGTGGGCAATAAGGTCGAGCAAATCTTGGACCCCAAGCCCGAGGAACAGCTCACCAAGGCCGAGGCTATCGCCGAGGTCGTGAAGCAGCCCGCTCGCGGCTCCAACCGCAAGCCTCAAAAGCGCGGCAAGAGCGCCAGTAACGGCATTATCGTCAAGGGCGAGAGCAACAGCGGCCTGCTGGTCCGTCTGGCTCATTGCTGCAACCCCGTGACGGGTGACGACATCGTCGGCTTCATCACGCGCGGTCGTGGCGTTTCGGTGCATCGCGCCAACTGCCCCAACGTCAAGGGTCTTATGGAACATCCCGAGCGCATGATCGATGTGGAGTGGGACGGCGCTGCCGACACCCTCTTCCAGGTCGAGATCGTGGTCGAGTGCTTGGACCGCATGGGCCTGCTCAAGGATGTCACCATTGCCATTGGCGATGCGGGCGGCAATATCCTTTCTGCCGCCACGTCGACCAACCGCGAGGGTATTGCAACCCTGCGCTTTATGGTCGAGATCTCGGACGCGAGTGGTCTGGATCCGCTGCTGGCTTCCATCAGCAGTGTCGATTCGGTCTACGACGCGCGCCGTCTTATGCCCGGCGAAGGCGGAGCTCAGCTCAAGCGCCGTGTGTAGGTGCGAGAGCCTCTCAGCATCATAGATATTGGTTACGTTTGAGGCATCGTTTGGTGCCTCAAACGTATTTTAGAAGGAGGGCATGCGCATGGACGGTATGACTTTGGACCTGACACCCCGAGGCGCGGCTTCGATTGAGGTGCTCGTCAACGGCCCGATTCAGACCAACAGTTACGCCGTGATTTCGAATGACGAGTGCTTAATCGTCGATCCGGCGTGGGAGGGCGAGCGTCTTGTGGAGCATATCCGCACCGCGCATCCCGAGGTTCGCGTACTCGGCTCTGTCTGCACGCACGGTCATGCCGACCATGTTGGCGGGGTCGCCGGGGTTCGATCTGTCGTTGGTGACGGCGCACTATATGAGTTGTGCGCTAAGGACGTGACGGTACCTCGCGCGAATATCGAGGAGCAGCGCGCCATGTGGGGTATTGAGACGCCCGATCCGGGCGAGCCGACGCGGCTGCTTGCCGAGGGCGATACGATTGAATTGGGCGATATCTGCCTGCAGGTGATCGAGACGCCGGGGCATACGCCGGGCGGCATCGTCCTGTTCGCCGCGACCGAGCAGGGGAACATCGCCTTTGTGGGCGACACGCTTTTCCCGGGCAGCCACGGTCGTACCGATCTTTCCGGCGGTGACGAGGCGGCGATTATGCGCTCGCTCTCCAAACTTGCCAAGACGCTTCCGCCCGATACCGTTTGCTTGACGGGCCATGGCGATTCGACCACGATGGCGCGCGAACTTATGCAGAATCCGTTTATGCAGATGTAGGCTCGAAGCCGTCTTTCGAACCACGAAGACCGCTCAATCGTCAAGCTATTTTCCCCAGTGGGTCGATTCTGTGGGGCAAACGGTCAAAATTTGTCCAATCGGATGGTATTCGTGAACAAACGAACGTTTATGCTCGGGTATGTCGTGGTAAAATCTCAGGCGTTATCGGAGCAACCTTACAGGAGGTTTCTTTTATGC
>CABUGI010000008.1 GCA_902491055.1 uncultured Collinsella sp.
GGGTCGAGGCGGGGCTCCCGCTCGATTGGGACAGGCAGGCCTTCGAGGCCGAGCGCAAAATGGATTCTAAAAAACACCTTGCCAAATAGGAGCGTCAGCGCGAGGCCCGCCTTTCCGTTGCTCCGCAGGAGCAGGAAAGACGGGCCTCATGCGCGAGGACGTTTTCAAAGCCAAGCCCGACCCCGGCTGGAGGGGCCACGAGTGCTACAGGTTCTTGACACCCATCGCGCGCATGGCGTTCAGGATGGCGATGATCGCCACGCCCACGTCGCCAAAGACGGCAAGCCACATATTGGCGATGCCGAGCGCCGCCAGCACCAAAATCAGCAGCTTAATCCCCAGCGCGAAGATGATATTCTGCCAGACAATCGTCATGGTCTTGCGCGCCACGCGGATCGCGCGGGAGATGTTGGACGGCTTGTCATCCATGAGCACCACGTCGGCGGCCTCAATCGCAGCATCGGAGCCCATGGCGCCCATGGCAATGCCCACATCGGCGCGGGTGAGCACGGGCGCGTCGTTGATGCCGTCGCCGACAAATGCGAGCTTGCCCTTGCCGCTTTCGGCCGCGAGCAGCGCTTCAACACGCTCGACCTTATCACCCGGCAGCAGTTGCGCATGGAACTCGTCGAGGCCGAGCTGCTTGGCCACCGCAGCAGCCACTTCCTCGCGGTCGCCCGTGAGCATAACGGTGCGCTTGACGCCGGCGGAGTGCAGATCGCGGATCGTCTGCTCGGCATCGGCCTTAACGGTGTCTGCAATCACGATGTGGCCGGCGTACACGCCGTCAACGAGCACATGCAGAATCGTTCCAACGACCTCGCAATCGGGCGCTTCGACTCCGGCCGCGGCGAGCATCTTTGCGTTGCCGACGACGACGTGCTTGCCGTCGATGGTTGCCGTCACGCCGTGGCCCGCGTCGTTGGCGGAGTCGCTCACGCGTTTGGGGTCGACCTCGCCCTGGTAGGCGACACGCACGGACTGCGCGATGGGATGGTCGGAGAACGACTCCGCAAGGGCTGCGACCTCAAGCAACGACTGCTCGGTATAGCCTGCCTCGGGATGCACCGCGACCACCGAGAACGTGCCGTTGGTGAGGGTGCCTGTCTTGTCAAAGACGACGGTGTCCACGTCGGCGAGCGTCTCGAGGTAGTTAGAACCCTTGATGAGAACGCCCAGCTTGGAGGCGCCGCCGATGCCGCCAAAGAAGCTCAGCGGCACGCTGATCACGAGCGCGCACGGGCAGCTGACGACCAGGAAAGTCAGGCCGCGCAGAATCCAGTCGGACCAGGCACCGGTGACCAGGCCGCCGCCAAGGGCGAGCACCGCGGCCGCGCCGGTGACGGCGGGGGTGTAGACGCGGGCGAAGCGTGTGATGAAGTTCTCGGTGCGTGCCTTCTTTTCGCTGGCATTCTCCACGAGCTCCAGGACGCGCGCGACGGTGGACTCGCCAAAGGGCTTGGTGGTGCGCACGTGGATGAGGCCCGTCATGTTGATGCAGCCGCTGATGATATCGTCGCCGGACTTGGCGGGGCGGGGGACTGACTCGCCCGTGAGCGCGGCGGTGTCGAGCTGGGTTTCGCCCTCGACGATGACGCCGTCGATAGGCACGCGCTCGCCGGGCTTGACCACGATCACGGTGCCGACGGCGATGTCATCGGGAAAGACCTGTTCGAGTGTGCCGTCGGCTTGCTCGACGTTAGCGTAGTCGGGCGCGATGTCCATCATGGCGCTGATTGACTTGCGGCTTTTGCCCACGGCATATGCCTGGAACAGCTCGCCGACCTGGTAGAACAGCATGACGGCGGCGCCTTCGGCCATGTGCGGGTCGGTATCGGGGAAGAGCACCATGGTAAACGCGCCGATAGTCGCGACGGCCATGAGGAAGCTCTCGTCGAAGGCCTTGCCGCGGCGGATGTTATTGAATGCCTTTTGCAGTACGTCGTAGCCGGCAATCAAAAATGGCACGAGGAACAGCACGAAGCTGGCGTAGATGTCGCCCGGGGTACCGAATGCGGCGGCGAGGGTGCCGAGCTCATCGAGGGCGTACACCACGGCAAAAATGCCAAGCGCTACCAGGATGCGGTTGCGCTTATGCTCGAGTGACTCTTTTTTCTTGCGCTTCTTCTTTTTCTTCTTGGGGTCGGCGGTGGCCATGACTCGTATCCTCCCATTTGAATGTATGAACACTCACTCATATAATTTCGCGTGCAAAGGCCGCGGCAAGCGCGGCCTTGCAGGTTGGCGTAAACCTGGGCTAGAGAATGATCTCGCAGTCCGGCTCGGCGTCGGCCGTAAACTCTACAACGCGGTCGAGGACCTCGTCGAACTCGGTGTCATCGGCCTCGAGCGTCAGCTTCTGGGTCATAAAGTTGACGGACACGGATTTGACGCCCTCGAGCTTGGCCAGCTCGTCTTGAAGCTCGCGTGCGCAGTTGGCGCAGTCGATCTCGTCGAGTTTAAACTGCTTTTTCATGGTGGGTTCCTTTCCCGTTTTTGCGGCTTGGGTGCAGGCCGCGCTGGTACCGTGGTTGGTTGCTATTCGCAGATATGGCTCATGCCCTGGTTGAGCATGGTGTAGACGTGATCGTCGGCAAGCGAGTAGAGGATGTTGCGGCCGTCGCGGCGGAACTTGACCAGGTGCGACTGCTTAAGCGTGCGCAGCTGGTGCGATACTGCCGACTGCGAGGTTTCGGTTGCCTCGGCGATTTCGGCCACGCAGAGCTCGCGGCCCATGAGGGCATAGAGAATCTTGATGCGCGTGGTGTCGCTGAAGACCTTGAACAGGTCAGCGAGGTCGTACAGCAGCTCCTCATCGGGAAGGTCCTCGGGCGAGCAGGTGGTGGGGACGATTGGCTCAGTGGCCTCGGTGTCGGGCTTCGTTTCATCAACGCAGACGCTCATTGCAATATCCTTTCATATGAACATGCGCTCATATAATTTACTTTCGATTATATGAGTGCATGTTCATATGTCAATGACGTTCAGGTAATTCGTTGTACAAAATGATGGGGAATAGTGGACGAGATCCCGGACTGAGCGTTTTTTGATAGTCGATGCCAAGGTGGGCACCCTCGTGCCGTGCAAAAAATGGAGTATTCTGCAACTATAGGGGGTCCGCTAATTTATTGCAGGTCATATAATGCAGTTCAAGAGTTATCTTAGGGTGTTGATCCGATGAGTTCTTCCTCAAATGTTGCCTAACGCTCTCACGCAAGAGCGTTTCGCTTCACATTTGGATCCACTCGAGGGTGATAGACACCCGACCCTGCTGAATATTCGCAATTTTGCACGTCGCTAGGGTACCTACCTTGTTAGCCGGCCTAGTCTCCGACCCCGAAGACCCTGCCTTCGGGCGCGAGGCTGCTTGTTTGGGCAAATGATGGGCTGTCGGATTCGACTGTCTGCATGTCATCGATTGCCGGAACTTCATTAATTGTCGGGTCATCCAGCGTGATGCCTTCGAGTGTTGCTTTTTCGAGGTCGATTCGTTGACGATCTTCGGAATCCTGGCGGAGCTGCTTCTGAATTCGCTTTTTCTCTTCTATAAACCTTCTGAGTACAAACTGTCTCAGGTCCTCTTGCATGATTTGAAAGTCTTTTGGCAGACACGAGGGGCGTACGCCCTCTTTCCGCTGGATTGCTTCCATGACCCTAACAAAAGAGCTGGCATGCATAAAGGAATAACGGCTGACGGTGATGATTCCGTACCCCATGGACGCAAGTGCATTCTTGCGCTCCTCATCGATGGCGCGGTCTTCTTCCGCGTCATGATAAAAACCGTTGTATTCAATGTCTGTGCGAGATTTCTTTAGATACGCATCCATAAAGAACTTTTTGCGTCTCGTGAGATTCTTTGCGGCAGTGGTGACCTGCACCTCGTAATCGGTCTCAATTCCCTTAATACCAAGCCCTCCTTCGCTTTTGGGCAGCGTTAGCATCATGACAAATGCCGTTTCCATGGGAGACCGGCATCCGTCGCGCACACATTGGATCGCCTTTCGGGCAAGGGCCAGACCGTCGCATCTGGTAATGGAATTAAAGAACTGCTTTAACCTCTCGGTCGAGGTGAGCGCGAAACGCTCGGTATAGGAGGTGGAAGAGTCGGTTCCAAGGGAATAAGCGCCGCACAGTTCAAAGTAGTACTCCACTAGTTCGCGAAAAGAAAGATAGGTGGCGGCCTGAAGTGCGCAAAGCTCAACGCCCACAATGAAGATGCCATCTTTGAGCTCTATAAAGCGTGAGTTCGAGAATCGTTTTGAAGAAACGTGGCATTGACAGTTCATTGCATAGCGCGCATTCCTGCGATCAAACACCATCACCTCGAGGGAATCATTTGCGTCGAAGGAAACATCATGTTTGGTGAGCCATTCTGCGGCTGCGTCAAGGAGCGTTCCGGTGGGACATGATCCGTAAATCGCGGCAGGGCTACAGGACTCGATGCCTTTCGCAGACACCGAATACGCGGCCTGGTAGACCGCTTTTGCAGTGGTATGTGACAATACGATACTCATGATATATATCGTGTCAGCTAATGCCGTGTTGACAGCGCTGAGTGGAAAAGCCGTTTTAGAGGTCTAACCAAATGCTGTCCAAAAGCTTGACGCAATTATGGGTTGGTATGCCATAAATAAACGTTTTCGCAGCTCGGCTATAGCATAGAAATACTCAATTGCTGCACATTTGATATCGATGCATCACCATCCGACAACGAATTGCGTGTCGGGAATTGGCCGAAATCGTTCAAAATGAGGGTTCAGAATTTGTGATGGCAGATCTATCTGTGGAACGTAGGGCGGCCCCGCTGCGGGGTTTCCCGCTGCGAGGCCGCTCGTGATCTACGCCGGAGTTTGTCGTAGACGTTTCTACTTGGCAAACAGGTTCTTGAGGTTGAACTCGGCCTGAACCGTGCGGAGCATGAGGTCGGTGTCGTCCAGGCCCAGGTGCTGCTCGTTGGCGTCGGCGGCGAGGGTTCCACGGCGGCGCGCCCAGTTCTCGAGCGCAGCGGGCGCGGATTCGCGGGGGAGCGAGCGCACATCGGCGTCCAGGCTGCGGCAGATCTGGCGCGAGTCGATGACGATAATCTTACCCGCGCGGCGTGCCTCGGCGTAACCGTCCAGATGAATTTTGAACCAGCTGTCCTCGAACGCGGCGTTATGCGCCATGTACGGGTACTTCTTCATAAGCTTGAGCAACTGCTTCTGCAGCTCCTTGTTCTCACGGAAGGGCGTTTTGCCGTCGATGTCGTCCCAAGTGATATGGTGGATATTCGACAGCGGCACATCTTCGCCGCGGTAGATATCGGGCAGGCCGCAGTAGTGTGCCTCGGCGTCGTGCGGGACGGCGTCGCTGGTGAGCTCCATGATCTCCCAGCCCACGTTGATGATATAGCCGCGCTCGGGTGCACGGCCGGTGGTCTCGATGTCGATACCGAGCACGGTGCCCTGGATGGGCTTGCGGGCGTAGGCCACGCCGAGCGCGTCGCGGTCGCCGCGGATCTCGCGCATGACGGACGCGGCGGTGCGCTTTTGCATCTTGCCGATGGCGGCGCAGGTGTCGGCGTCGGACAGGCCGCGCGAAAGCGTCGCGGGCGTCACGTTGCGCAGGCGTGCCTCGCCAATCTGGTCGCACAGGTCGCGGTTGCGGTCGGCCAGGTCGCGCACGGTGGCAAAGTCGAAGCCGGGGTCGCCCTCGGCGGTAAAGTACTCGGTCTCAAGCACCTTAAGGGCCTCTTCGCCCTTCTGGCGCTCGGACTCCATGGCGCCGTGATCGCCGTAGATAAACATGGGGATAAACGGCTGGCGCTCGTATTCGAGTGCTTGTGAAACGTTCATAGGCTGCTCCTTGGACGGGCCGCGTCGCGCGGCTCGGTGGCATTGAGTTATGGCGAGATGATAGTTTACCATGGGCAACTATTGGCATCGCGCCTAGGACAACTACAATACCCTAGTTGACCGCTAGGACTTTTACAATGCTGCCGAAAGACACGAAAGGTTCCATCCGTCATGGATTTGCTGATTGATATTCTGCTCGACGCCGGCAAGGACACGCTCTCGCTGATACCGTTCTTATTGGTGACATATTTGGCCCTCGAGATCCTGGAGCACGTCGCGGGCAACCGCGTTAACGGCGCCATCAAGCGTGCCGGAGCCGCGGGTCCCGTGGTTGGCTCGTTGCTGGGCATGGTGCCGCAGTGCGGCTTTTCGGCAATGGCGGCAACGCTGTACGCCGGTCGTGTCGTGACCTTGGGCACGTTGGTGGCGGTGTTCCTTTCGACCTCCGATGAGATGCTGCCGCTGTTGCTCGCCGAGCAGGTGCCCGTGCAGACCATGGCGATGCTTTTGGCTTCGAAGGCACTGATCGCGCTGATCACGGGCTTTATCGTGGACGCCGCCATTCGCGGCCTGCGTCGTAACGCTCGCGCGCATGCGGCGATTCGTCGTACCGTGTTGGGGACTACTGTCAATCCGGCGCACGTTAACTGCGCGCATGACGACCACAGCGGCGGTGACATCATCGACGAGGTGGCCGAGGCGGGCGTGAGCGCCGATCACATCCATGAGCTGTGCGAGCGCGACCATTGCGGTTGCGATGAAGACGAGGACGAGCACGAACATGGACATGGCCACGATCACGGTCATGAGGACGAGCATGAACACCATGATGGCCACGGTCACTCCCGCTCTCACGAGGGCGCGCCCCTCCTGTCGATTATTCGCAGCGCCATCTCGCACACCGTGCAGGTATCGGTATTCATTTTTCTGGTGACGCTGATTCTGGTCGCCGTGCTCGAGACCTTCGGCGAGTCCGCGATCGAGCAGTTCCTGCGTGGCAACGAGACGCTCGCCGTCCTGGGTTCGGCGCTTGTCGGCCTGATTCCCAACTGCTCGGCCAGCGTCGTCATCACACAACTGTACCTGGAAGGCGCGCTGCAGCTGGCCCCGATGCTCGCCGGCACGCTCATCTCTGCTGGTGTGGGCTACCTGGTGCTGTTCCGCACCAACCGCAGCGCCCGCGAAAACGTCCTGTTCCTGATCATGATGTACGTCATCGGTGCCGGCTGGGGCCTCATCCTATCCGCCGTTGGCCTTTAAGTAGATTATTGGGACATGTCTTACGATCTACCCCTGTGACCAGGGCATTCCCCGCTGCCAAAACAAAAAGGTAGATTTTTAGGCACGTCCCAAAAATCTACCTTGGTTAGCGCAGCAGCTCGGTGAGGTTGCGCTTAAAGCGGGCCCGGTCTTCGCTGGTAAATGCCGCCGGACCGCGAGTGCGACCGCCGGCGCGGCGCACCTTCTTTTCCTCGTGGCGAATAAACAGTTGCATGTCGATGGTCGCCTTATCGTAGACGCGCCCGCGCACGCCGATGGCGGCGGCATCGCGCCCGAGCACCATGCTCGCCAAGCCAATGTCCTGCGTCACGACTACGTCGCCCGCCTGCAGGCGTTCGACAATGGCAAAGTCGGCGCTGTCGGCGCCCACGCTCACATCGAGCGTCGTGACCCAAAATCCGCGTCGCGCATGCTCGACGTCGCGCGGATCGTCGCGGCGAATGTGGCGTTCCAGGTTCTGTGTGCTGTTGCCGGCGATAACGACGGCGACGCCCGCCCGCCGCGCGCAGTCAATCGACTCGCGCGTGACCGGGCAGGCGTCTGCATCAATAAAGAGCGTTCGCGGCATCTAGTGCACCAGTTTGCCAAATTGAATAGCGCGAACAATCAGCGTTACGCCAAACACCAGCAGTGCGGCGCCGCTAAAGATGACGAGCATCTTGGCCGACCACAGCGGATAGATAAACACGAACATGCCGGCGATGATGGAGAGCGCGCCGCTCAGGATGGCGAGGGCACGGTTGGACGAAAGCTCGGACTCCAGAATGGACATGACACCTTCGACGATCCAGCCAAAGCCGGCCACGATAACCACCATCGTGGTGAGCGTCGCGGTCGAGAAGGCCTGGTTGCGCAGGATTATGACGCCGCCCAAGATAATGAGTAGGTTGGAGATGATGCTCGTCACGCGCCAGCCGGTGGGCAGCAGTGGCTCGAAAACAGCGGTAAACAGCCTGATCGCGGCCGTGATCACAAAGTAGAAGCCCAAGACGGTCGTTAAGAAGACGAGGGACTTGGCGGGCGCAAACAGCAGTGCGATGCCGGCGACGAGCGCCAAGACGCCCGTGATGGCGTAAATCCAGCGCACGGCCTTGACGGCCTTGCCTGCCATGCTTTTCTCGTCAAATCCAAACTGGCTCGATTTTTGGTCATCATTCTTAAAGATGCCCATAATGTCTCCTTTCCGTGCGGTGCACGTCGCGTTCATTGCTCTCCGTGCGGCGTACGCCAAAAGTGCTGCAACAAGTATCGCCCAAGGGCGCCGATGCATGGGGCGGGAAGGACGAATTGCCGCCCCACATTCCCGAATTGTTACTTTTGTTCCCGCTCCAGTGAGGATTAATCAACAATTGTAGAACATTACGCCGCTGTATGTAATTGCCTAGGTTTTAGGTTAGATTCTCCTAAGAACAATTGCCCGAAATTGGGGGTCCCTATGAACGAAACAGTTCCCGCGGCGCCGTCGAGCGCGGAGTCGATGGCAAAGCAGGGTTGCGAAAAGCTCGGCTTGGACGCGTTTGATGCGTTGGTTCGCCGCGCCCGCACGTGCCGTCGCTTTGATGAGTCCATGCGCGTGCCGCGCGAGTTTTTGCTCGAGCTGGCGGAGTTGGCGCACCTGGCCCCTTGTGGCGCCAATGCTCAGCGTCTGCGTTTTCATGTGGTGAGCGGTGCAGAGGACTGCGCGCGCGTATTTGATGAGCTTGCGTGGGCCGGTGCGCTTAAGGATTGGCTGGGTCCTGCCGAGGGCGAACGCCCGACCGGCTACATCGCGATTTTGGCCGAGCGCGCCGTTCCGGGTAAGCCCGCTGCTCCCATTACCGAGGTCGACACGGGCATTGCCGCGCAGACGATGATGTTCGCCGCCCGCAGCGCCACGCCCGAGGTGGCAGCCTGCATGTTCAAGGCCTTTACGCCCCGCGCGATCGATGCCATGGGGCTCGATAACGACAAGTATGAGCTCAAGCTGATCATGGCGTTTGGCGTTCCGGCCGAGACTCAGGTGGTCGATGCGATCGATTCCAACCCCGACGGCTCAATTAATTACTGGCGTGACGAGGCGCAGGTGCACCACGTGCCCAAGCGTCCGCTTGCCGACGTGCTGGTGTAGCTGAGCGTCGCCGCGGTGTGATCCGGCGGTGAACCACCACAAAGGTACCTGTCCCCTTTGTGGTGGTACGAGAGGAGGACATGTGGCCGATCTGTATTTGGTGCGGCATGGGCAGACTGAGCTCAATGTGCAGAGCATTTTGCAGGGCTGGCACGATTCGCCGCTTACGGCGCGCGGGCGTCAGCAGGCGCTGGCGACGCGCGCGGCGTTTGAGGCGTGCGGCGTGGCCTTTGACCATGTGTATTCCTCCCCGTTGGGCCGGGCGCGGCGTACGGCTGAGCTAATTGCTGGTGAGGGCCGCTCGATAGAGCTGGTCGATGACCTGCGCGAGTGGCATTTGGGCTCGCTGGAGGGTACATCAAATCGCGAGATGCCGCCGCAGCCCTGGGGCGATTATCCGGTGGCCTTTGGCGGCGAGTCGGAAGTGCAGCTTCAGTCGCGCATGGTCGCGGCGCTGTCCCGCATCATGGCCAGGCCGCAGCACGACTGCGTGCTGGCGGTTTCCCACGGCTCAGCCTGCCAGGAGTTTCTTGAGTATGTGACTGGCGAGGGAGAACTACCCGACAACGGTGCCGTGCTTCATTTTGGCTATTGCGACGGGGCGTTTTCGCTCTTGGGTTGGTAACGAACGAAAGGACCCCTATGAATAAAGATCTGTATCTGGTCCGTCATGGACAGACGATATTCAACCTTAAGCGTATTATTCAGGGCTGGAGTGACTCGCCGCTTACGCAGTTGGGATGCGACCAGGCGGCGCGTGCCGGCATGTTTTTGCGTGCGCGCGGCATTGAGCCCGATCATGCCTACACCTCCACACTTCATCGCACCGAGCAGACTATCGCCAACCTGTGGCCGGGCTTGGCGTACGAGCGTCTGGACGGACTGCGCGAGTGGTTCTTTGGCGACTTTGAGGCCGAGCGCGTGATGCTTATGCCCGAGCGCCCGTGGCGCGATTTCTATCGTCAGTTTGGCGGCGAGGGCCAGATGCAGGTGCGCGAGCGCATGGTGGCGACGCTGACCGAGCTTATGCAGCGTCCGGACCATGCGTGCGTGCTCGCGGTAAGTCATGGCTCGGCTATCAAGGAGTTTATGGATCACGTGAAGGGCGCGGCGGCAGACGAGCGCGACCGTGTGCCGGGCAACTGCTCGGTGCTGCACTTTGCGTTTGACGACGAATCCGACACGTTTGAGCTGATTGAGATTTTTACGCAGGAGGATTACGCACGCGAGCTGGGCCTTGAACCGCTTGTGGCTACTGCAGGTCCGCAGCGCGGATAACGCGAGCGTGGCGGCTCGGGTCGCCGGCATAACTTCTCGACGCAAAAGGGGCGGAGATGCATGTACCTGCTGCATCTCCGCCCCCTGTTTGTTGAGCTGCCGATTTTTGTGCTGCGCGGTCTGGTCTTGCTAGAACCGCGCGACTTGGTGCGTGAGCAGACCCGTCGGAACCTGCGGCGCGGCGCCGGCGATCTGCGCGGCGGGGAACAGTGCGGCTACAGCAAAGTTGAACGGCTCTTTGCCCGTGTAGGTGCCGGCAGCATGGGCATCGTCGGCCAGGAGCTGTGATGCCTCGACTAGTGCGGCAGCGTAGGCAGGGTCGTCGGCCAGTGCCGGCTCCGGCGCCTGGTCGAGCATGGCACGGATGGCCCCGACGGCGTCCTCGCGCTTGACCTCCCACACGCGGTGCGTAATGCCGGCGGGGTCGGTGACGGCATAGAGTGAAGCGCCCTCTTTTGCGGCGCCGAGGATGATATCCATGACGGGAGAGGCTTCGTAGACAAGCGTTACGGGACGGGGCTGTACCTTGAGGTCGGCGATTGCGCGCGCAGCGGCGGTCGTATCGGCGGCAACCGCGTCGGCGCCCGCCAGCGCACCAACCGGGCAGATCGCCACGACACCCGTCACACGTCCCGGCTCGCCCGAGCATTCGTACACGTAATACGCCGCACCCGGGTCCTTGAGCATCAGACCATCGGCAATGGCTCCGCGCAGAGCATCGTTGCCGCTCAGGATGCTGCCCATTGCAGGCAGCGCTTCGAGCACGCGGTCCTGAGCTGGGCGGATGCAGGGAAACGGAAGTGCTTTCATGGGCGGTCCTAACGCACGAGTCGGTTTGTTCGCGGCTTATTATGCCCCAACTTGGCCGCTCGCGTCCCAGAGCACGTTATCGGCGAGCGCGATTAGCACCTGCTGACAACGAACGATATCGGCGTGGGATACATATTCGTTGGGCTTGTGCGCGAGCGCGAGCGACCCGGGACCGTAGCTCATGCAATTGCGGTTACCTGTCTTGCCGGCAATGACGGCGGTGTCGGTGTAGCCGGTAAAGAAGCCGACGGTCGTGTCCGCGTCCGTCACGTCATCGGCAGCACGCTTGAGCGCTGCTAGAAGGGGAGAGTTCGGGTCGCGCTCGATGGCGGGGCGGTCGCCCGTCACGGTGTAGCTGCCATGGCAACTGGGAACGGCGGCTTCGGCGACGGCGATGGCCTGCTCTACCATGCGCGTTGCGGCGGTCGTATCGGTCGGCGGGGTCAGGCGCATGTCGACCCAGACTTTGGCGCGGTCGGGTACGACGTAGGGGCGATATCCGCCCTCGATTTGGCCAAACGTGATGGTCGAAGGCCCCAGCTCATCGTGCACGGGCAGCGCCACAAACGCGCGACGGAGCGAACACACGACCTCGGCCATGGCGGCGACGGCATCCGCGCCCTTCCAGGGCTGGCTCGCATGCGCCGTCACGCCGGCCATCTCGATCTCGAACCACGTGCGTCCCTTGTGCGCCACCTGAATCTGTCCGTCGGTGGGCTCGGTGTCCAGCGCCCATTCACGCGAGCCGACCCAGCCGGCATCGATCGCGGCCTCTGAGCCGCGCATAAAGTCCTCCTCGTCGACCGAGCAGATGAGTGAGAAGCTACGGCGGGGCGGCTCGCCTTCTGCCGCCATGCGCTCGAGCGTATGGACCAGTGCGGCAATGGCGCAGGCCAGGCCACCCTTCATATCGCAGGCACCGCGGCCATAGAGTTTATCGTTGCTCACGATCGCTCCGAGCGGCGGAATGTCCGCGTCCCAGCCATCGCCCAAGGTGACTGTGTCCATGTGACAGATGTAGACGAGCCGTGGCTCGTCGCTCAAACCGGGCACGGTGACCATGAGATTGCGGCGTCCGGTCAGCACCTCGAGTTCCTCAACCTGCACGGCATGGAGCACCGGATGGCTCAACCGCCCCAGTTGAGCCTCAACCAACGCTTTGATATAGCGTTCAATCTCGCCCTCATACGCACCTGGGTCGGAACTGTCGATCCGCACGAGTCCTTGCGTAAGCCGCCAAGCAAAATCTGTATCAACCATAGGCACCTCACAGATAGTTAGGTCAACATACAGATTGTATGTCAAGAAGCGGCTCGGTGCATTTAATGGAGTGCTCACAAAAACGGGGGCGCCTCTCGTGCGAAAGGCGCCCCCGCGGGCATTCAATGTCGGTGACGGGCGGGCCACATGGGGAACTGCCCGTCAGATCAGCCGGCGCTATTTGATCACGCGAACGCGATACATCGACGGAATCTGCTTGAGTGCTTCGATGGTACCGGTGTCCAGGTGCTCGTCGGTGTCGAACATGGTGTAGGCGTTCTCGCCGGCGGACTCGTTGGTCATGCGCTGCACGTTGGCGTTGTCCTTGGCAAGGATTGCCGTGATCTGGCCGATCATATTGGGCACGTTGGCGTGCAGGCAGGCGATACGGCTTGCGGCGCGTGCCTTACCCATGCTGCAGGCGGGGTAGTTGACGCTGTGGGCGATGTTGCCGTTCTCCAGGTAATCCTTGAGCTCGCTGATGGCCATGTCTGCGCAGTTGGCCTCGGCCTCGCCGGTGCCGGCGCCCGAGTGCGTGGTGATAAACGTATTGGGCATCTTGACCGTCTTGGGCGTGGCGAAGTCGCAGCTAAACCAGCTGAGCTTGCCCTCGCGCAGGGCGGCGTCAACGGCGTCCTCGTCAATGATGGTCTCGCGTGCGTAGTTGATCAGCACGGCGCCCGGGGCCAGCAGGTTGATCTGCTCGGTGCTGATCATGCCGATGGTGTCTGCCTTGCTGGGCACGTGCACGGTGAGGTAGTCGCAGCCGCGGCAGAGATCCTCGAGCGTGCCCACGCGCTGCACCTCGCGGCTCAGCACCCATGCGTGCTCGACGGAAATGAACGGATCGTAGCCGTAGACGTCCATGCCCAGGTCGACGCAGGCGTTGGCGACCTTGGAACCTACGTTGCCCAGGCCGATGACGCCGATGCGCTTGCCCTTGAGCTCGCGGCCCACAAAGGCCTTCTTGGCCTTCTCGGCATCGACCTGAATCTCGGGATCGTCGGCGTTGTCGCGCACCCAGTTCATCGATTGCACCACGCCGCGGCTCGAGAGCACCAGCATGCCCAGGACGAGCTCCTTGACGGCGTTGCTGTTGGCACCGGGGGAGTTAAAGACGACGACGCCCTTCTTGGCGTACTCCTCGACGGGGATGTTGTTGACGCCGGCGCCGCAGCGGGCGATGGCGCGGATGCCCTCGGGCAGCTCGTAGCCGTGCAGGTCAGTCGAGCGCATCAGGATGGCGTCGGCCTCCTCGGCGGTGCTCACAAATTCGTAGCCCTCGCCAAACTCGACTTTGCCGTCCTTGGTGATGTCGTCGATGGTCTTAATCTTGCGCATGAAAAACTCCTTAGCAGGTTTGGTTTAAACAGGTGGTTTGAAGTGGCTGGTCGGCCCGCGCGTTGCGGGCTAGTTAGATCGCGGGCTCAAACTACGCTGCGTTTCGAAGTCCTTCATGTACGAGGCCAGTGCCTGCACGTCTTCCATGGTTACGGCGTTGTAGACGCTGGCGCGCATGCCGCCTACCAGACGATGGCCCTTGACGTTTTGAATCTGGTGCTCGGCCGCGCCTGCGACAAAGGCCGCGTCGAGTTCGGCGTCGCCGGTGCGGAAGGTGACATTGGCGATGGAGCGGCTGTCGGCCTGCGTGGTGCCATGGAACAGCTCGCTGTGCTCGAGCAGGTCGTAGAGCAGGTTGGCCTTGGCCCAGTTGCGCTCGGCCATGGCGGCAAGTCCGCCGGTCTCCTCGACCCAATGGAACACCTTGTCGCACACGTAGATGCCAAAGGTGTTGGGCGTGTTGAGCATGGAGCCCTTGGCGGCCTGGGTCTTAAGGTCCATGTACTGCGGCGTCTGCGCAAAAGCGGGGCCATCTGCGATGAGGTCGTCGCGCACGATGACCACGGTCACACCCGCGGCGCCGGCGTTTTTCTGAGCGCCGGCGTAGATAAGGCCGTAGCGCTCAACGTCGAGCGGCTGCGACAGAAAGCAGCTCGAGACATCGGCGACCAGCGGCACATCGCCACAGTTGGGCAGCTCGTGGTACATGGTGCCAAAGATGGTGTTGTTCTGGCAGATGTAGACGTAGTCGAGCCCGTCGCCCGCGGCCTCGTCGGCAATGCGCGCGTTGATGTCGGCCATGTTGGGAATGCGGTCGAAGTTGGTGTCCTCGGAGCTCGCGAGCAGCACGGCCTCGCCGTACTTGGCGGCTTCTTTGTATGCCTTGTTGGCAAAGTTGCCGGTCACGATGTAGCCGGCGCGCCCGCGGCACATGAGGTTCATGGGGATGCCCGCAAACTGCAGTGTGGCGCCGCCCTGCAAAAACAGGACACGGTAGTTGTCGGGGATGCTCAGCAGGCGGCGCAGGGTTGCCTCGGCGTCGTCGATGATCTGCTGGTACATGCTAGATCGATGGCTCATCTCGAGCACGGACATGCCGCAACCGCGGTAGTCCATCATCTCGTCGGCGATCTCGGCGAGCACGCTTGTAGGCAGTGCGGCCGGGCCAGCTGAGAAGTTGTGCACACGTGCCATCTTCTGGTTCCCCTCGTAGTCGTTTGAACGTTCGGGATACTTTAGCACAGTGGAGCGCCCGGCGCGACCGCATCACGGTAAAACTCGACTGCGCCGCTATGATTTACAGGATGGTTACATGGGGGGTGCTTTACTCCTCAAGCAAATCCAAATCTGCGAGCGAAGGCATGAGGTTCTCTAGGCGCTTGATCTCTTCGTCGCAAATTAGCCACTTCCTGGTCACTACGACGCCAGTGTGGCGATGACGGCTTCGTCGCCGGCGTATATGAGGGTGTTGCCGTCGGGGATGATGGTTTGGCCGTCGCGCTTGAGCATCACGACGATAAAGGGGTGCTTGCCTTGTGGCACATCGCGCAGGCGCAGTCCTGCCAGGCGACCGTGGGGTGTCACGGTGACCTCGCGCAGCGTAACCTCGGCACGCTCTTCAAACGTCGGCGCGGCCATAACCAGAAGGTCGCCTTCTTCGATCACGGTATCGCCGTTGGGCAGCACCGGGTGCGCGCCGTCGCGCAGCACCAGGACTACGAGCATGTCCGTCGCACTGCCAATGTCCGCGAGCGAGCGCCCCGCAAACGGATGCCCTACACCCACCTTGAGCTTAACGAAAGACATGCCGTCCTCGTCGCGGTAGTCGTTAAACGTGCGGCGCACGTCGCCGGTCGCATCGATCATATCGAGCTTCTTCGCCACCGCCGGCAGCAGCGAGCCCTGCACCACAATGCTCGACACGGCGATCACAAAGACCAGGTCAAACAGGTCGTGCCCACCGGGAACACCGGCCACAACGGCAAAGAGGCTAAAGACGACCGAAGCCGCGCCGCGCAGGCCCGCCCAGCTTACGAGTGCGACCTGGCGAGGATTGGTCTTAAAGGGCGCCAGCAGCAGACCGACGGCGTTGGGCCGGCTCACGAAGAGCATAAACGCCATGAGTGCCAGGCCCGGCAGCAGCATTTGCGGCAGGCGTGCGGGCGTGACGAGCAGGCCCAGCAAAAAGAAGATGGTCATCTCGGCCATCTCGGTGAGGGTGTCAAAGAAGTGCGCCAGCTCGGCCTTACCGGTGATGTCGCTCGCGCCTAGCACGATGCCGGCAAGGTATACGGCCAAAAAGCCGTTGCCGCCCAGGTAGCTCGGCAGCGCGTAGGCGACGATCGCCACGGCGAACAAAAAGATGGTCTGCGCGCCCTCGGCCGTTGCGTGTGCGCGTTCAATCAGACGGCCCGCCGCCCAGCCGAGGGCAAGGCCCAGGCCTGCGCCCAGGATAATCTGCTTGGCCAGCAGTGCGGGAATGTTGATGTCGCCGCCGGCCGCGAGTGTGGCGAGCACGGCGGTGAGCATGTAGGCGACGGGGTCGTTGGAGCCCGATTCGACCTCGAGCAGCGAGTCGGTGCCGCCCCTCAGCGAAAGGCTGTGCTCGCGCAGAACGCTAAAGACGCTGGCCGCGTCGGTGGACGCCACGACCGATCCCAGCAGCAGGCCGCCGATCCAGTCGAAGCCCAGCACAAAGTGGGCGAATACGCCGGTGATGCCGGCAGTGATGACGACGCCGAGCGTGCTCAGCAGCACTGCAGGTATGATGACAGGTTTGGCACGGTCGATGTTGGTGTTAAAGCCGCCGTAGAACATGATGAACAGCAGCGCCGTGCTGCAGACGGTTTCGGTGAGTGCGTAGTCGCTAAAGTCGATATGCGCCGGGCCGTTGACGCCCAATAGCATGCCGAGCGCGATAAAGATGAGCAGGGTGGGGAAGGGGAGTTTTTTGCCGACGGGTTTGATGGTCAGGCACAAAATGATGACGAGGCCGATAAAGAGAAGGATCTGGTTCATGGATGGTGTCCGCTCCTGGGTGGTTGGCGTGGCACGGTCAGTTGTCTGCGGTTATTTGTACCCAAAGATGGTGGGTTTATGGGGTTGGGTTGCGGGCATGCGCGATATCGTCATAGACGGCTGCCGTCTTTGCCTCTGCTCGGAAACCCTTTCCAGCTTTATTGCAACGGAGTACAATGGGTAACGTTTAAGTTCAACTTGAAGTTTTAGTTGCGGCGCCGGGCTTCGGCCGCAATGCAAGGAGAGGCGTACCATGGCGATCTATGTGACATCTGATGCTCACGGGCACGTGCGTGCGCTTGACGAGGCCCTGTCTAAGATCTCGTTGATGTCCGACGACACGCTGTACGTGCTGGGCGACATGATCGATCGCGGGCCCGATCCGGTCGGCGTTATTAAGCTCGTGCGCTCGCTGCCCAACGCCCGCGTGCTCAAGGGCAATCACGAGCAGATCATGCTCGATGCCATCATCGGCCAGGATCCGCTCGATGCCGAGACCTGGGATATCAACGGTGGCTGGACGACGCGCGAGCAGCTCAACGACATGGAATTTGAGGCATACGAGGAGCTCGTGCGATGGATGGCCGCGCTGCCGCTCTACGCGGTGGCCGAGACCGAGGAGCGCCCGTATCTGCTGGTGCATGCTGGAATCGAGATGAAGGCGGCGCGCGCGTTTTTGCTTGAGCATGGCGTCGATTGTGCCGATGGCGTTGGAGCGGTGGGTGCCGATTGCGAGCTGCTGCAGCAGATGCTCGCGGTGCAGTCGTCCGATGACCTGCTGTGGATTCGTCACGGCTATTGGGATGTGCCGACCGGGCTGCTTTCTGCCGAGGGCAAGGGTCCGGTCGTGGTGAGCGGTCACACGCCAACGGTGTCGCTCGGGCGTTATTGCGAGGTCGGTGGTCTTGCGGGGCTCGATGAGGAGTCGGGCCGCGGGCAGATTGTGCGCCTGGGCGGCGAGGATGCCGCCGGTGTGCCCGATCGCATCGACATCGACTGCGCTGCCGCCACCGGCTCCGAGTTCGGTCGCGTGGGCATCCTGCGGCTCGATGATGGGGCGGAGTTCTACGCGAACATCAACCCGGGCGAATGATGTCCCAAATTAGCTACCCCCATCGCTGCAATTAGGCGCCGTATGGGTTGCGGTCGCGTTCGATGCGTTGGCGGATGTGGGCGTACTCGATAATCAGTAGCACCAGGAGTAGGGCCATGATGGCTAGGTAGCTCACCACAGCGCCCATCAGACCCAGCAGCTTAATCAGGATCACCGGCAGCACCACGCTTACGGCGAAGCAGATCAGGTAGATCTTGGTGACGTCTCCAGCGTGGCGCAGCACCGTGATGATGGCGTAGATAAAGTCGATGGCCGCGGTGACGCCGCCGGCGACGACCATCAGCAGCGCCAGCGTACGGTAGCGTTCAAAGCTGAGGCCGTACATAAAGCTCATGAGGGAAATACCGGGACCTGCCATAAATGCGGCGCACATGCCGGTGATGACCACGATCAGCGCCATAACGGCAACAATAATCAGGTCAAAGCGACGACGCTTGCGAGGATTAGCCCAAATGCTCGACAAGCGCAGGAGCTGCGGTTTATAGATAAATCCAATGCTCAGCAAAATAGCCTGCGCAGGAAAGAACAGGGCATTAAAGTACAGCTGATATTTGTATGCCAGCGTGCCTTCCATCACAAACTTGGGCATGCTCTCAATAAGGTTGAACAGGAACAGTGCACCAAAGAGTGGAGCGCACTGGACAAACAGGTGGCCGACCTCGCGAAGGCTCACGCGGCGCGATTTTTCGGTCTCGAGCAGGGCGAGCGGCGCGGTGACCAGCACGAGCGAGGCGATCGCGGCGATGCCCATGGCCATGGCCGCGATGGGCATGCTGCGCGTGAGGAACAGCGCCACGCTGAAGACCGCGATGACGCCGACGGAGCGTAGCGTTTGGCTCATTCCAGCCAAGTAGAGTTTGTCGGCCTGCTGCAGGCGGCCTTCGTACACGTCGGCGACGCCGTCGATGACCTTATACAGGTAGACGCCCAGGCCGATCGTCGCCATCTGCGCGTCATAGCCGCGGGCGCTGCTATACATGAGGCCGCAGCCTAGGGCGAGCGCTCCGCAGATCCAACGATTGAGCTGGTAGGAGGCGAAGGACGTCTTTTCGTCGATGTCCGAGACCTGGAAATTGCGCACGCCGTAGTTGCATGCGATCATGATGAGCGTGCCGGTGACAAAGGCGATGGAGAATTTGCCTGCTTCTTCGGCGCCCACGAGCTGTGTGGACACGAGGGTGAGCAGCGGAAACGCCAAGCCCCACACGGCGGTGCCGAGAGTGTTCCAAAGGTAATCGCGGCGGGTGGCGTGCTCTTCGTATTCAGCCTCTTGCGTGGAGAACCCGCCGCCGTAGACGGCGCCGAGCAGACGGTTCCATCAAGCGTTGACCATGCGGCGTATGGGGCCGGGCTCTCGATCGCGCTCGCGCCGGTGACGTGTGACTTGGTTGCTATCGGGCCCGCCGGCGTTGCGTTGGCTCAGCTCCTGGATGCGAGCGAGCTCCTCAGCGGTGTGCGAGGCGGGGAACAGGCCGTTCTCGATGCGACCGCCCTGGGCCTTCGCGGCGCCGTCTTTCGATGCAGCGGGGTTGGAGATGCCGTTGCGGCGGGCGATGGCGCGGCGAATGCTATCGAGGGGCGTGATGCTCAAAGCGGGGTCCTTTCTATTGCTGCGCTCTAGTATAGACACCGCGGTGTTCGCTCGTGTTTTTGAACAGGTTGTTCAATATTTTCGGCGGCGCCATTCAGTAGTCGGCACTTTGGGAACGTCTCTAAGTGCCGGCATCCGGGGACACTCCTTGAATGTTGCCTGTTCAAGAGTGTCCCCAATGACTAGTCGTTTAAGAACGTCCCCAATGACTGGGCCGCTTGCCTGCGATTTTTGACCGTTGGGCGGGCTTGCCGCCCTTGCCGCAAAAACGTTTTTGCATATCGGGTACAACGGGCTTTACGTGAGTAAAGTGCGCGTCGCGTCCACGTGTCGCGTTTTTAAAGGAGGCCCCATGCCTGGTGTTACCCCTGCAGAAGTTCTGTCCAACTTTGGTATTACGCTCGTTGAAGATCCCGCCGAGAATCAACCCCGTCTGCTGGTGGACCTGCCGGCGGCAGAGCTTGTCGAGCACGCTATTCGTCGCAAAGAGGGCCGTATGGCTTCTAATGGCGCGCTCGTGATCGAGACGGGGGAGCGCACTGGTCGTTCGCCCAACGATCGTTTTATCGTTGACACCCCCGATGTTCACGACAAGATCGCCTGGGGTGCGGTCAACCGCCCACTGTCCGTCGAGAGCTATGAGGCCATCAAGGCCGGCATCGTCGACTATCTCAACGAGCGCGACGTGTTCGTCACGCGCGGCATGGCGGGCGCTGACCGCAACCACACGCGTCGCCTGCTTGTTGCCTGCGAGCGTGCCAGCCAGGCACTCTTCATTAAGCAAATGCTCGCCCGTCCGCTCGCCCGCGAAATCGCGCGCACCGGCGAGCCCGACTTCTGCGTGCTCGCAGCGCCCGGTTACCAGTGCGATCCTGCCATCAAGGGCCTCAACTCCAGCGCCGCCGTGGTCATCAACTTCCAGGAACGCGTGATTCTGGTCGCCGGCACCGGCTACTCCGGCGAGATTAAAAAGTCGATCTTTAGCGTCATGAACTATCTGCTGCCCGTCGAGGACGACGTGCTGCCCATGCACTGCTCGGCCAGCATGGATCCCGTCACGCACGAGACCGCCGTGTTCTTTGGCCTGTCCGGCACCGGCAAGACCACGCTTTCGGCCAATCCCACGCGCCTGCTGATCGGCGACGACGAGCACGGTTGGTCCGACATGGGTATCTTCAACATTGAGGGTGGCTGCTACGCAAAATGCGAGGGCCTGGACGCCTTCCACGAGCCCGAGATCTTCAACGCCGTCCGTTTTGGCGCCATTTGCGAAAACGTGGTGCTCGACGAGAACCGCAAGCCCAACTATGACGACATCTCGATTACGCACAACACGCGCGTGGCCTATCCCGTAGAGCACATTCCTAACGCGTGGACTAAGGGCATGGGCACCACTCCGAGTGTCGTGCTGTTCCTGACTTGCGACGCTTTTGGCGTGCTGCCGCCCATCTCACGCCTGACGGCCGATGCCGCCATGTACCACTTTGTGACGGGCTTTACGGCTAAGATTCCCGGCACCGAGGTCGGCGTCACCGAGCCCACGCCCACGTTCTCTTCGCTGTTCGGCGAGCCGTTTATGCCGCTCGACCCCATGGTTTACGCCAAGATGCTTGGCGAGCGCATTGCCGACGGCCGCACGCGCGTGTACCTGGTCAACACCGGCTGGATTGGCGGCGGCTACGGCGTGGGCCATCGCATCGAGCTTGCCTACACGCGCTCGCTGGTCGCGCGCGCCCTCGACGGCACCATCGAGGACAGCGAGTTCGTGCACGACGACATCTTTAACGTCGACATTCCCACGACGTGCCACGGCGTGCCCGATGGCATCCTGGTGCCGCGCCAATACTGGCAGAGCACCGCGCGCTATGACGAGGCCGCGCACAACCTGGCGGTGATGTTCGAGGAGAACTTCGAGAAGAAGTACTCGCACCTGCCCGAGTCCGTTAAAGCCGCCGGCCCGCACGCTCAAGTACACGCCGACGCCCGTCATCGCGGCCGCGGGCTGCTGGGACTTCGCCACTAGCTTCGCCGTGAGTCCATATCCACCACAAAGGGGACAGGCGCCTTTATGGTGGTTTTGCTCGCGTGGATGACTCGGGTTACAATACGCCTGACATATCGTCCCCTTCTCCGGATGGGGACAGCGTAAGCGCTCTTGTGGCGGCACCGTAGGACTTTGAAGGTGGCCGCTGTGAGGGCGCTTTTTGTTTAGGCGCCCTCGCTCGGGCGTACGCTATGAAGGGAGAGTATATGAAGAGTTTCGTTGCCGAGGATTCGTTTTGGGAGCTGTTTCCGCAGGCGGCGGTCGGTGTCGTGGTCGTAAAGGGCATGAAGCCCGCGGCCCAGATTCCCCAGGAGGACGTGGATGCGATCGCCACGTTGCTCAATCGCGCCAATATCGATGCGGAGCGTCACCTGACAAGCGATACCATCAGCGAGAACGCGCCGGTTAAGGCATGGCGCGAGGTGTATCGCCTGTTCAAGACCAAGAAGGGCGCGCGTTGCTCAGTTGAGAACCTGCTCAAGCGCGTGCTCAAAGGCAAGCCGGTCGGCCACATCACACCGGCGGTGGATATCTACAACACGATTTCGTTGACTTATGCGCTGCCCGTTGGCGGCGAGGACCTGCATGCGATTGAGGGAGATCTTCGCTTGAAGGTGACCGATGGTGGCGATGCGTTCTTGCCGCTTGGCGAGGAAGCGGATGACCCGACGCTGCCCGGCGAGCTGGCCTACATCGACGATGCGGGCGCCGTGTGCCGCTGCTGGAACTGGCGCGACGGCGTTCGAACGGCTCTGTCCGACGATTCGGCCGACGCGTTTTTGGCGATTGAATGTGTTGAGCCCGAACGGATGGGGGATTGCCAGGCCGCGATCGATCGCTTAGCCGAGCTGCTCGAGCGCTATCTGGGAGCGACGGTTGTCGTTAAGACGCTTGTGACCCGCGACAATCCTTGCGTGGAGCTGTAGCGAAGTCTGCGGATCAAACTCGACGGTCAAAACCACCACAATGGTGCCTGTCCCCTTTGTGGTGGTATTTATGTTGATGAGTTAACAAATGAGGCGTGCAGGGCTGGCGGCCGCTGGGTACGGTTAAGATGTTTACCCGTTAGCATTATGCAAGCGAAAGGCGGTCGTCTCCCATGCAACAGAACGACGAGACACGTTTCGAGGACTTTGTCGGACTGATCAGCGGGCTCTACAAGGAGATCCAGCGCATTAAGACGTCTGAGGGCGCAAGGCTGGGTCTCAAGGGCTCCGACGTCATGTGCCTGTACTATCTTGAGCGCAGCAAGGACGGCCTGACTGGCGCCGACCTGGCTCGCATGGCAGGCGTGACCCGCGCCGCCGTCTCGCGTACGCTCGCGCATCTGGAGGAGGGTGGCTACGTCGAGGTCGATGATTCGGGCGATGCCGCCGTTAAGTACCGTGCTCCGGTGCGCCTGACCGCTCTGGGCGGCGAGAGCATGAGCGAGGCGGACCGCATCATTCGCGAGGTGCTCGATACCACCGGTAAGGCTATGGGTGTGGAGCAGCGCGAGCAGATGTATGCGTCGCTGCGCACGATTCTCAACACCCTGCGCGAGATGTAGAGCCGCGCTGGTACTTGCTTCTAATCAACAACTGCACAGTTCCTATTTGAGCGTGCGTGTCGCGCTGGGATCTTGCTGTCAAAATTCCCTGCGCGTGGTCCGCGCAAGAAAGGATTCGCTATGTCCGTCCGTATCATTACCGACTCCGCGAGCGATATGTCGCCTGCGGAGCATCCGGCACTATCCGTCCTGCCGCTATCCGTCACCTTTGGCACCGATGTGTACATGGATGGCGTCGACATCGATCACCAGCGCTTTTACGAGATGCTGGTCGAGCGCGACGAGCTGCCCAAGACCGGTCAGGTCAACCCGTACGCCTTTTCGCAGGCGATTGCCGAAGCACGTGAGGCCGGCGACGAAGCCGTGATTATTATCGTGGGCGCTAAGCTTTCGGGCACCAACCAAAGTGCCCGCACCGCACTTGCCGAGGCGCCGGGCGGCGATGTGTATGTGGTGGATAGCAATAACGTTACCCTGGGCGAGCGCGTGCTGGTTGAGTACGCGCTGCGTTTGGTGGACGAGGGCCAAGGCGCGGCTCAGATCGCGGCGGCTGTCGAGGCCGTGCGCGACCGTGTTGTCGTCATCGGCCTGCTCGAGACGCTTGAGTACCTCGTTCGCGGCGGTCGCCTGTCTGCTGCGGCTGGTGCTGTGGGTACGCTGCTCAACGTGAAGCCCGTGGTGGCAGCGGAGGACGGTCTGATCGTGCAGCTGGGCAAGGCACGCGGCTCCAAGAACGGCCGCAACCTGTTGAACCAGAAGGTTGAGCAGGCGGGCGGCGTCGACTTTTCTATGCCGCTGGCGCTCGGCTACACGGGCCTTTCGGACGCGGTGCTCAAGAAGTATATCGAGGACAGCGCAGCGCTCTGGGCCGGTCACTCCGAGGGCGATCTGCCCGTTCACACCATCGGTGCCACCATCGGCACCCACGTGGGCCCCGGCGCCGTAGCCGTAGCCTTCTTCCAACCCGCCAACTAACCGACCTGCCATAAACCACCACAAAGGGGACAGGCACCTTTGTGGTGGTTTATGCTTTTCCGGGTGGAAGGGAGCGAGCAATGGCGTCTGAGGGCTTTTTTGAACGGGTGTACGAGGTGGTCGAGCAGATTCCCGAGGGGATGGTCGCCACGTATGGTCAGGTGGCGCTGCTTGCCGGTCGTCCACGAAGTGCGCGGTACGTGGGTTACGCGCTGCACAGCAATCCGCGCCCCGGCGAGATTCCCTGCCATCGCGTGGTGTTTGCCGACGGCCGTATCTGTGAGGGCTTTGCCTTTGGTGGCCCCGATGCTCAGCGCGAGCTCTTAATGGGGGAGGGCGTGACGTTTGCCGATCCCATGCATGTTGATCTGGCCGCCTGTCGCTGGCCTGCCGGGCTGTAGTGGCGGGCTTCGTCAAAATCACCACAAAGGTGCCTGTCCCCTTCGTGGTGGTTTTAGTTTACCGGAGCTAACTTATGGAGAAGGTGTGGCGGCGTATATTGACGCTACAAAGTAAACCACGGTGAACTATATTGTATTCAGCAACGGAGCAGGCAATAGGCGATGAAAAAGCCTGCCCTGTTGAGTTTGATTCGCATTCCTCCCCTCTGTGCGATTCAACGGTGTACTTCGGGAACAGGCCCGCTGGCAACTAACTGCCAGCGGGCCTGTTCCTGTTTCGGTGAGGATTCAGCCTCACCGTCTATGTTGTGCGAAGGCGCTTTGCCTAGTACACCATACCCATGGCGTCCTGAACCTCTGCCAGGGTCTGCTCGGCGATCTCGTTGGCGCGACGGTTGCCCTCGTGCAGAACGTCCTTCACATAGTCCAGATCGTTCTCGTAGCGCTGGCGACGCTCGCGGATCGGTGCGAAGTACTCGTTGACGGCCTCGGTCACGTACTTCTTGAGCTGGCCGGAGCCGCCCATGCCAATCTCCTCGGCAATCTCGACCTCGGAGCGACCGGTGCAGATGGCGGCTGTCGAAAGCAGGCCGGACACACCGGGGCGGTTCTCGGGGTCGAACGTGATCATGCGCTCGGAGTCGGTCTGGCTCTTCTTGATGCGCTTGGCCGTTTCCTCGGCGGTCATCGAAATATTGATGGCGTTGCCGTAGCTCTTGCTCATCTTGCGACCGTCAAGGCCGGGCAGCAGCGGGGTCTCGGACAGCAGCGCCTCGACCTCGGGAAATACCTTGCCGTAGCGGTTGTTAAAGCGGCGGGCGATGGTACGGGTGAGCTCGATGTGCGGCAGCTGGTCGCGGCCGACGGGCACCACATTGCCCTTGCAGAACAGGATGTCGCAGGCCTGGTGCACCGGGTAGGTGAGCAGAAGGCCGGTGAGCTCGTGGCCCGAGGCCTCCATCTCGGCCTTGACCGTGGGGTTGCGCGCCAGCTCGGCCTCGGACACCAGCGACAGGAACGGCAGCATGAGCTGGTTGGCGGCAGGCACGGCGGAGTGCGCGTAGATCATGGTCTTGTCGGGGTCGATACCGCAGGCAAGGTAGTCCATGACCATGTTGTACACGTTGTCCTGGATGTGCTCGGTCGTGTCGCGGTCAGTGATGACCTGGTAGTCGGCGATGAGCACGTTGGTCTTGGCGCCCATGTTCTGCAGCTCAACACGGCCCTTGAGGGTGCCGAAGTAGTGGCCCAGGTGCAGACGGCCGGTGGGGCGGTCGCCGGTGAGCATGGTGAACTTCTCGGGCGTTTTGGCCAGGCCCTCGCGAATGGCGTTGCTCTTTTGCAGCGCGACTTCGTAGCTGTTCTCGTTTGGCATGATTGCTCCTAACGTATGTTCATGGGTCAAGATGATAACGCGTTTATTGGAGGGGCGGTGCGTAAGTAGGCGAGGGGCGGGAGAGGGACGCGCGTGGTGCGGCATGTGCGATGGGTGCGGCGCGGCCGCGCTTGGCTAACGGTGCCTTGGCACATCCTCGGCAGCTTGCCCTAGAGCTTGTGGTGGCGCTCTTCTTTGCGCTCCTCGGCTGCCTGCTCCTCCTGCTTAAAGGCGGGGTCGTCGGGGGTGACGAGCTCGTCCTCGTGCGTACGCTTGTTGTAATGGTGGCGCAGCACGGGTTCAAACAGGTGCAGGTGCTTGGCGAAGGCCGCCGAGCCAATGGCGAGCACGGTAAAGATGAGCACACGCATGGGCACCTCGACCTGGTTAATCGCGGCGGCGCCGGCCGAAAGCATGATGCACCAGGCATAGATGAGCAGCACGGCCTGTTTTTGGTTGTAGCCTTCTTGGATCAGGCGGTGGTGGATGTGGCCCTTGTCGGCCTGCCCAATGCTAATGTGGGCGCGCCTGCGGCGCACAATGGCGCTAAACGTGTCGATGATGGGCACGCCGGCAACGATGAGCGGGATGATAAGCGAGGTGAGCGCGGCGGTGCGGCTCACGTTGAGCAGCGAGATGGAGCCCAACGCAAAGCCTAGAAGCAGCGACCCCGAGTCGCCCAAGAAGATGCTTGCGGGGTTGAAGTTGTAGCGCAAAAAGGCCAGACAGGCGCCAAAGAGCGCAATGGAGAGCGCGGCGGCGTCGATGCGGCCCGAGAGAACGGCCATCGAAAACATGGTGAACGACGCGATGCCGCAGATGCCCGTGGCCAAGCCGTCGAGGCCGTCGATGAGGTTAATGATGTTGGTGAATGCCACCAGATAGATCACGGTGATGGGGTAGGCGAGCCATGCGAGCATGATTTCGCCGGGGGCAAACGGGTTGACGATGACGCCGATTTTCAGGCCGCCGATACAGGCGATGAGCGCGGCGAGGACCTGTCCGGCCAGCTTTTGCTTGGGCTTGAGCTGGAAGACGTCGTCGATAGCGCCGGTCGCAAAGATGACGGTAAAGGAGAGCGCCAGCATGGGATAGCTAATGTGAAGGCGCGGGTGCGGCACCAGGACGGGTGGCCAGCCTAGGTGCCAGGTGCCTAGGATTTGCACAATGCAGGCAACGACCAGGCCCAAAAACACCGCCGTTCCGCCCAAACGCGGGATGGGCTTGGTGTTGATGCGGCGCTTAGAAGGATAGTCGACGGCATCGAGCTTAATTGCCAAGCGCTTGACCAGGGGCACCGCGAGGAAGGTCGTGATAAAGGCCGCCGCTGCCACGCATAGGTACGGTATGTAGCTCGGGGATGAAGCCATGAATCTAAAAACCGCCAAGCGTCGAAGGAAAAGGTCAGAAGAACGCCATGCGCAAAGGGCATAGCCGAACCATAATACTCGACCAAGGGGGGTGCATGTAATTGCACGCAGCGATAATCACGCGCTTACCAGATATTGGGATGTTGTCGATGGCTTGTCGGGATGCCGACGGGGATCCATATGGACTGTAATGGTGATTTTCGGCAAAAGAAAACCACCCCCCACGTTACGAAAATGAACCCACCTAAAACAGGTGGGTGCCCTCATCGACTGTTCCAGCGTCCTTAACAACGAAGGATACCTGTACTAGGTACGACTGTGTGGGCTCCCTAAATAAACGCGACGGTTCACCCAGTTGCTCCGCGGGGGGCGGAATACCTACATCATAAAGCGGAACTTTGTGGATTCCAGTCTTGACATTACAAAAATCGTGTCGGACGATTACGGCGCCTTAGGGACGGAGCCGTCTACGCGGCCTGGCCCTTTACGTTTGAGCTGCTGAATCGTTGTTTTGGAGCATGTTTTTATGCCGACGTCGTTGACCGAACTTTTTTCGCCCGCCTGCCATTTGTGTCCGCGCCGTTGCGGTGCGGCGCGCGATGAGGGCGCGCGCGGCGTATGCGGTGCTAACGACACGCTCAGGGTGGCCCGCGCGGCGCTTCATATGTGGGAGGAGCCGCCTATCTCGGGCGAGGCCGGTTCGGGCACGATCTTCTTTAGCGGTTGCTCGCTTAAATGTATCTACTGCCAGAACCACGAGATCTCGACCGGCAATTTTGGCCTTGAGATTTCGCCTGAGCGCCTGGTCGAGATTATGCTGGAACTGCAGGACCAGGGTGCCAACAACATCAATTTGGTGACGGCGACGCACTATGCGCACCTGTTGCCTGCCGCGATTGCCGCGGCACGGATGCGCGGGCTAGTCATCCCGATCGTCTACAACACGAGTGGTTACGAGCGTGCGAGTGCCGTGGCGGCGCTGGGCGACCTGGTCGATGTGTGGCTCACCGACTTTAAATATGCCGATGCCGGGCTTGCGCAGTCGCTTTCTCATATTAAGGACTACCCGCGCGTGGCCGTGTCGGGTCTGGCCCAGATGGCGCGCGAGATCGATCGCCGCGGGGGAGAGTTGGTGGATGAGGGCGGGCTCATGAAGCGCGGCATCATCGTGCGCCACCTGGTGCTTCCGGGGCATGCGGACGATTCGTGTCGCGTACTGGACCTGGTGTGGCAGACGGTGGGCGACGTGCCGATCTCGGTCATGAACCAGTACACGCCCAATGCGCTTATGCGCGAACAAGGCGGCGATCTGGCGCGCGCCGTGACGCGCGAGGAGTACGAGCAGGTGCTCGACCATGCCGACGACCTGGGCTTTACGACAATGTTCTGGCAAGAAGGCGGCGCGGTAGACGAGAGCTTTACCCCGGCCTTCGACACCACCGGCGTCCTCACCAGCGCAAAGTAGTGCGTTCGTCGATGATTTTTCTGGGACGGGGGATAAATAATCATCGGGTGGCTCGGGCGTTCGAATAGTAGTCAAAACAGCCCCGTCCCAAAAAGACTGGGTATTGGGCGTTGACAGTTGGCGAGCCGTAGGTAAAATATCGACTTGTCCTGGGGACGTAGCTCAGTTGGGAGAGCGCTGCCGTCGCATGGCAGAGGCCGAGGGTTCGACTCCCTTCGTCTCCACCCTTGGATTTGATAAGCCGCTGACATTGTGTCGGCGGCTTTTTTTAAAAGAAAGGGCTGTACCATGGCCGAGCTTGAGTCCCAACCACTGTCTGCCGAGGAACGCGCCGAGTTGGAAGAGCTCCGCGCCGAGAAAGCTCGTCGCGAGGCCCAGGAAGAGGCACGCCGCGAGCGTGAGGAGTTGGCCGCCCTGCGTGCCGAGCGCGAGAAGGCCGAGGAGGCCGCTGCGAAGGTTGCATCCGAGCCCAAGCCCGCGCCCGCACCCAAGCCCGCTGCTGCGAAGCCTGCACCTGCCGCGCCCAAACCTCAGCCTAAAAAGGCCGCTCGTCTTAAGTCCGTCGAGCCCAAGCCGAGCCGTGACGAGATGACCTTTGCCCAGCGCATGGTTACCTCCAAGGAGCCTACGGGCGAGAATGAGATCCCCGGCATGGCTCCGGCTCAAAAAATCATCATCGTGCTCGCCCTCATCGCGTTTATCGTCTTTATGGTTTACACGATCACGGGCAGCATGGGCCTGCACTAACCTGTTCGCGCCGGGCTCCATGCCCGCACGTCCGCCTCGCCCAACCCTCAACCTCTGCACAACACATCCGAAAGGTCGCCCCATGGCTTTGACCGACATCTCGCATCCCACCGACATTGCAATGCTCACCGATCTGTACGAACTCACTATGGCCCAGGGCCTGTGGGAGAGCGGCAAGGCCAATGAGCAGGGTTGTTTTACGGCGTTTTACCGCGACCATCCCTTTGGCAGCGCCTATGCCGTCATGTGCGGCACCGCCGAGCTGCCCGAGCTTGTCGAGAATCTGCGCTTTACGCCCGAGGACATCGACTATCTAGCTTCGCTCCAGGCTCCGGCCGGCGGCGCGATGTTTAAGCCTGCATTCCTCGACTATCTGCGCAACTTCCGTGCGCACGTGAACATTGACGCCGTGTCCGAGGGCGAGCTCGTGTTTCCGCGCGAGCCCATGGTGCGCGTCACCGGCCCGTCGCTGGAGTGCCAGCTTCTCGAGACCGCGCTGCTCAACATCGTCGGCTTCCAGACGCTTGTTGCCACCAAGACGGCACGCGTGGTGTTGGCGGCCGACGGTCGTCCCGTGGCCGAGTTTGGCCTGCGCCGTGCCCAGGGTCCCGATGGCGGCCTGGCCGTCGCGCGCGCGAGCTACGTTGCCGGCTGTTCCTCTACGTCTAATGTGCTCGCCGGTCGCCGCTACGGTATTCCCGTCTTTGGCACGCATGCGCACAGCTGGGTGATGAGCTTCGATTCCGAGCTCGAGGCCTTCCGCGCATTTGCCAAGTCGAGCCCCAAGAACTGTACGCTGCTCATCGACACCTACGATGTACGCGAGGGCTGCGAGCATGCCATTACGGTTGCCAAGGAGATGGAGGCGGTGGGCGAGCGCCTGTCGGCTATTCGCATCGACTCGGGCGACCTCGCCAAGCTGTCCAAGTATGTCCGCGGCCGTTTTGATGCTGAGGGACTGCCCTATGTGGGGATTTCGGTCTCCAACGACCTGGACGAGTACACGATCCAGTCGCTGCTCGACCAGGGTGCGCCCATCGATAGCTTTGGCGTGGGCACCAAGCTCGCGACCTGCTACGATCAGCCGGCGCTGGGCGGCGTGTACAAGCTTTCGGCCCGCCGCGCGAGCGAGACGGACCCGTGGACGCCGGTGGTGAAGCTTTCCGAGCAGCCCTACAAGCGCACGATTCCCGGCGTGCAGCGCGTGCGCCGTTATTACGACGGCTTTGGCGGCCCGGTCTGCGACATGATCTACGACGAGGACCATCTGGTGGGGGAGGGCGCCGCGCGCGGCAATACCCTCGTGGCCGTGAATGATGCCGCCCTGGTGACCGACGTGTCGGAGCTTGAGTATCGCGAGCTGCTGGTGCCGATCGTGCGCGATGGCAGTGCAGTGGCTCCGCGTGAGAGCATCCAGGACGCGCGCGAGCGCTGTGTTTGGGCGCTCGATCATCTGGACGCAGCTTTCAAGCGCTTCCTGTACCCGCAGACCTATGTGGTGGGCATGGAGCAGGGCCTGGCTCAGGTGCGCGACGAGCTCGTGCGCAAGAACATGGCCGCGGCTTCTGCCTTTCCCTGGGCTCACTAATTCCTTGGGCGGTAGGGGCGAGTCACGCTCCCTTGGCCGCCAGCTCGGCCGTTCGCTGAACAGTTGATTGGTTTGACGTATGACGACTTCTCATAAAACGATGGTGGTAAAGATCGGTTCGTCCACGGTGGTGGGCGCCGATGGCAAGGTCAACCGGTCCTTTATCGGCGGGCTTGCCGATCAGGCCGCAGCCCTGCGCAAGCTCGGCTGGCGTCTGGTTGTGGTGAGCTCGGGCGCTATCGCCTGCGGCTATCCCGTGCTGGGCTTCGACCGCAAGCCGGTCGGCGACCTGCCGAGCCTGCAGGCTTGCGCCTCGGCTGGTCAGTGCATCATCTCGTCGGCCTACGACGAGGAGTTCCATGCGCGCGACCTGCTCACCTCGCTCGTGCTGCTCACGCGCCACGATACGGCCCGCCGCACGTCTTACCTGCACGCGCGCGACGCCCTGCTGCGCCTGGTGGAGCTTGGCGTGGTGCCGGTCGTCAACGAGAACGATACCGTTACCGTCGATGAGATTAAGTTTGGCGACAACGACACACTGGCGGCGCTTGTGAGCTGCCTGGTTTCTGCCGATCTGTGCGTGACGCTCTCGGACATCGATGGCCTCTATACCGCCAATCCGCACGAGGACCCCACGGCCGAGTTTGTCCCGGTCGTGCATAAGATCGATGCCAAGATTATTGCCTCGGCGGGCGATTCTTCCACATCGGTGGGCACGGGCGGCATGATTACCAAGATCCGCGCGAGCCGCATTCTCATGACGGCCGGCATTCAGAGCGTGATTTGCTCGGGCGAGGAGCCCGATGCGCTCGTGCGCCTCGCCCGCGGCGAGAGCGTGGGCACGCTGTTCGATCCGCCGGCGGAGCGTCTGGACATCGCACCCCGCAAGCTGTGGATCGCGCTGGGCGACAAGGCGCATGGCTCGGTGACGGTCGATGATGGTGCTGCGAAGGCGCTGGTCAGCCGTGGCTCTTCCCTGCTTGCGGTGGGTATTCGCGAGGTCGATGGCCAGTTTGCCGAGGGCGATGTGCTCGATGTGTGCGATCCGAGCGGTATGGTCGTCGCCCGCGGTATCGCCGAGGCCGATTCGGACGTGTTGGAGCTTGCTGCCGGCCGCCGCCAGGACCAGATTGCCAGCAACCGCCTGCTGGCAGACCTGGCCGAGAAGCCGGCGATACACAGGGATAACTTGATCGTATTTGCATAACCAATTGACGCTGCAAACGCCCCTAAGCGGCAATCTGACGTTCAATCGTCGGGCATGACCAAAAGGTCAATGCCCTCCTCTTTCACGTCACCTTGCTCGCTTAGGGGCGTTTTCGCTTTCCGTCCTCTACCTGCGGCATTGTCG
This sequence comes from uncultured Collinsella sp., assembly GCA_902491055.1. Lineage (GTDB taxonomy): Bacteria > Actinomycetota > Coriobacteriia > Coriobacteriales > Coriobacteriaceae > Collinsella. The sequence goes on from CABUGI010000008.1 coordinate 32,500, forward strand.
TTGCCGGCACTTGTTCGGCACTTGGGGACGTTCCTTTTGTGCCGGCAGGTGGGGACTCTCTTTAGTTAGAAGATCCGGCGCAGGTCTCCGCGGTTGAGTGCTTCGTCGAAGAGGCGCTTGAACACCACGCTGCCGTGCAGGCCGTCGTGCTCGAACTCGTTGGTTACCCAGGCATGCGAGTTGCCCACGCGGCTGAGCGTGTCGAGCTGCAGGTCCGAATCCACGTACATGTCGTCGAAATACACCGCGGCCTGGAGCGGCACTTCGTTGCAGGCCAGGCGCTGCGGGTCGTAGATCTTGTCCCAGCTTGTGTCTTCCATCAGCAGGTCCATGGCGGGCTTAAACGGCTTAAGCTCGGGCATCTGCTCGAACATCCACGGGAACATGGCCTCGCCGGTAAACATGAGCGGGCGCGCGAGGGTGTCGAACTCGGTGCGGTGAGCCTTCTCTTCGGCCGCGGCCCAGCCAATGGGCATAGTGTCACCGTCGGCGTATATGAACTCCTGCAGCGTCCAGTACAGCGGATTCGTGCGCGTGTTGGTGCGCTCGAAGGCGCGCATCAAAAAGCTGTCAGATACCGAGGCGTCGCAGGTCAGCGTGCCGTCGCCATCAACAAAAGCGTGATCGATAATCCAATGCATGCGTTCAAAGCTCGGCTTCATGCCAAAGTCGCTGCCCATGAGCTGTAGGCGCTCGATCGTCATCGGCGAGCCGTCGGGCAGCACGGGCTTCTGTGCCTCGAGCGCATCGGCCAGGGCTGCCACGCGCTCGACGTCGGCGGGGTAGCGGTCGTAATACTGCTGCGTCTTGGCGGCCATGCGCGGGAAGGTGTGCGCGTAGACCTCGCTGGCGCTCGCCGGCACGTGGGGGATGCCGCCGCAGGTAAAGCTCGCCGCCACGCCCTCGGGGAAGAGCGACAGATAGCTCAGCGTCAAAAAACCGCCGTAGCTTTGGCCGAGCGTGACCCACGGCTTGCCGCCAAAGCCCACTAGGCGCAGGTACTCAAAATCGCGCACGATGGAGCTGGCGAGGTGGCGCTTGAGGAAGTCGGCCTGCGAGCGTGCGGCATCGGAGTCAGCCGCCGTCGCGCGCTCGCCCAGGGCGGCAATCGTGCGCCCGTCTACACAGCTGCTGCGCCCGGTGCCGCGCTGGTCGGGCAGGACGACGCGGAAGTGCTTGACGGCCTCCTCGATCCAGCCGTCGCTTGTGGGCGACAGCGGACGCGGGCTCTCGCCGCCGGGGCCGCCCTGCAAAAACAGGAGCAGCGGCAGATCGTCGTTGATGCGGTCGGGCGCGCAAACCACGCGGTAGAAGAGCTTGATGCTCTCGGGCGCGCCGGCGATTGGTGCCGGCATAGCGCCGCGGCGCATGGTGCTGCCGACGGCCAGGAGCATCGGCTCCAGGCCGCGCCAGTCAAGGGGGACGTCGATGCTGTGGTCCTCGACATAAAGGCCGGGGACGTGGTACGAAGTGATGAGGGCCATGTGAGTCTTCCGTTCGTTGCGGTGTTTCGGGTTGACCAATTCTACCGCCGCGGGCGAGGCCATGCGCAAATCGGCTACCATGGTTGCAAACTTCTAGGAGAAAGGGCCGCCCATGTCGGTCGATATAGCCACGTATGTCCACGATCTTGCCGTTGCCGCCAAGGCAGCGTCGGCCTCGCTTGCCACGGCGAGCGATGAGCAGCGTCAGGAGGCCGTGCGCGCCATGGCCGCAGCACTGCGCAACGGTGTCGACTCCATCGTCGCCGCTAACGAGCTCGATATGTCCGCCGCGCGCGATGCGGGCACTTCGGCCGGTCTGCTCGACCGTCTGCTGCTGACGCCTGAGCGCGTCGAGGGCATGGCCGCCGGTTTGGAGAAGCTCGCCGAGCTGCCCGATCCCGTCGGCCGCGTGCTCGACCACCGTGTGCTTGCGAGCGGTGTGGACCTGACCCGCGTGAGCGTGCCGTTGGGCCTGGTCGCCATGGTCTACGAGGCGCGCCCCAACGTGACGGCCGACGCCGCAGGCATCTGCATCCGTACCGGCAACGCCTGCATTCTACGCGGCGGCTCGCTGGCCTATCACTCGTGTGCCATGATCGCCGAGCTGCTGGCCGATGCGCTCGAGGCCAAGGGCTTCCCGCGCGAGGCCGTGTCGATGATCGAGTCCACCGACCGCGAGGCCACCGGCGAGCTCATGAAGCTCCGCGGTATTGTCGACGTACTCATTCCGCGCGGAGGTGCAGGCCTGATCCAGCGCTGCGTGCGCGAGTCGCTTGTGCCGGTGATCGAGACGGGCACGGGCAACTGCCACATCTACGTGCATGAATCCGCCGACTTTGATAAGGCGCTCAACATTATCGTTAATGCCAAGACCCAGCGCGTAGGCGTGTGCAATGCCGCCGAGTCGCTGCTGGTCGACCGTGCTGTGGCCGATGTGTTTTTGCCCGCGGTCGTGACCGTGCTGCATGACCACGGCGTGCTCATTCACGGCGACGAGGCAACCTGCGCCGCATGCGCCGATGCCGGGCTTGCCGAGGGTGATGACTACGTTGCCGCGACTGAGGAGGACTGGGGTCGCGAGTATCTGGCGCTCGAGATGAGCGTGAAGGTCGTGGCGAGCGAGGACGAGGCCATCGCACACATCAACCGCTACGGCACGATGCACTCCGAGGCCATCGTTGCCGAGGACACGGATGCTTGCGAGCGCTTCCTGGATGCGGTCGATGCCTCGGCCGTGTACGCCAACGCCAGCACGCGCTTCACCGACGGCGGCGAGTTTGGCCTGGGCGCCGAGATCGGCATCTCGACCCAAAAACTCCACGCCCGTGGCCCCTTTGCCGCCGAGGCCCTCACCACCTACAAATACAAGCTCCGCGGCACCGGCCAGGTCCGCCCCTAACGCCCGCGCAAGAAAAACCACCACAAAGGTGCCTTTCTCCTTTGTGGTGGTTTTAGGTGGCGTGGGCGGTTAGGCCTGGAAGGTATCGCGGTCGGGGGCGAAGGACTGCATGGCCGCGATGGTGCGGTCAAAGAGTTCGGGTAGCTCCCAACCCAGCATCTCGGCGCCCTGCGTAATCACGTCGCGCGAACAGCCAGCGGCAAAGCGCTTGTCCTTGAACTTCTTCTTGAGCGACTTGGTCGTAAAGTCCATGACGCTCTTGCTCGGGCGCATGATGACTGCAGCGCCGATCAGGCCGGTGAGCTCATCGCAGGCAAACAGGATCTTTTCCATCTGCAGCTCGGGCTTGGGCAGCGAGGTGTTGAAGTCGGACGTGTGCGTCTGGATGGCGCGAATGAGCTCGGGAGACGCACCTTCGCCCTCAAGAATCTCGGCAGCATAGATGGTGTGGTTCATGGGGTCGTCCTCATGCTCCTCCCAATCCAGGTCGTGCAGCAGACCGACGGTGCCCCAAAACTCCTCGTTCTCGGGGTCGAACTCGCGCGCAAAGTAGCGCATAGTGCCCTCGACCGTCTCGCCATGGGTGATGTGGAACGGGTCCTTGTTGTGCTCATTGAGCAGTTCGAACGCGCGGTCGCGGGTGATTCCGGCGGTAAGCGGCTCTGCCATAAGAGACTCCTTGTGCTCGTGGGTATCGATAAGAATGAATACTACTAGAACAAGAAAACCACCACAAAGGTGCCTGTCCCCTTTGTGGTGGTTTTTGGCGCGGATGGGTTAGTTGAGGGCGGCTTGGGCTAGGCGGGCTTCGGCGGCCTCTTCGGTGACACCAAGGGCCACGGCGAACTCCTCGATGGAGCGGCGTTTGGCCTCCTTGAGTACGCGCATGTAGTAGGAGCTGGGTTTTTTATCAGCTTCCTCGGCCTGGCGAATGCGGTGCATCATGGTCTTTGCCACGCGGACCGTCTCGGGCGCGCCCAGCTTGAGCTGCTGCTTAAAGTGCGTCTCCTCAAGCGAGCTGTTGCGCTCGGTAAAGGTGTCGCACTCCAGCTCGTCATAGTGGCTCAGCAGGTGCTCGGCATCTTGCTGCGAGATGGCGGCGTGCAAACGGTCGGCCTGCGCCACGGGGTACATGAGGATCGTCTGCGCATGTCCCTGCTTGGTCTCGAGCAGCAGCATGGGCTGCGGTGTGTCGTCCCTAAAACCGACGACGGTGCAGACTCCCTGGCCCGGATGAATGACGTGTTGACCGATTGAGAACATGCTACCTCCAACTTATACGAATTTACGTATGTCTAGAATAACACGCTGACGTGCGCAAATTCTCACTTTATGCACCTTGATTATCGACTTTATCCGAACACCTCCCACATTCATCCGCACATGTACGGA
>CABUGI010000009.1 GCA_902491055.1 uncultured Collinsella sp.
GCACGGGCCCCTGTGGGCGAGCAAGCGGACGACAAACACATCTGTCCAATAATTCGTCTGAAACATAATGAAAAACCGTTTGATGTGAGTTAATATAAAGAACGTCGTGAATCTGACTCCTGCCACATGCATGACAGGGGTTAAACACAAAAAGGAGTCAATTATGGTTTCTGAGAAGGCTACCCTCGTTAATCCTCAGGGTCTGCACATGCGTCCGGCTGGTCTGTTCGCCTCCACCATGGGCAAGTACGCCTGTGACGTGACGGTCGTCACCCCCGAGAAGGAGGTCAACGGCAAGTCCCCGATGGCCCTCATGGCTGCTGGTATCCCCTGCGGTACCGAGGTCGAGGTCAAGTGCGACGGCGCCGACGAGGCCGAGGCTCTGGCTGCTGCCATCGAGCTCATCAAGAGCGGTCTTGGCGAGTAGAACTCAAACGGGTCGCATGTTGAACAACTAAGTTCATATTTGGGGGCGCAGTGACCTATTGTAAGGTAACTGCGCTCTTTTGTCATGGATATGGCAAAACGCTTTATCACATGACACGGAGAGAGGAATGGGAATGTATCAGGGAGTCAACGCTTCCGAGGGCATCGGTATCGGCACCGTCATGGTCGCCGTCGATCCCGACTTGACGTTTGAGCCGCACGAGGTTGCTGATTCGGCAGCAGAGAAGGAGCGCTATCAGTCCGCTCTTTCGGTCTTCTGCGAGAAGACCCAGGCTCAGGCCGACCACATGAAGGAGACGGTGGGCGAGGCCGAGGCCGAGATCATGAGCGGACACATTGTTCTGGCTCAGGATCCGGGTATGACCGACGCCATCAACGCCGCCATTGACGGCGGTACCTGCGCCGAGCAGGCGCTCATGGACACCTCGACCATGTTCGAGAACATGTTCCTGTCCATGGACGACGAGATGTTCCGTCTTCGCGCGGCTGACATCGCCGACATCCGCACCGGTATTCTGGCCGAGCTGCTGGGCAAGGAGGTCGTCGACCTCTCCGTCCTGCCCGAGAACACTGTCGTTGTCGTGCACGACCTCACGCCGTCCATGACCGCCACGATCGATAAGGCCCACGTTGCCGGTATCGTCACCGAGACCGGTGGCCGCACGTCGCACTCCGCGATCATTGCGCGCGCCCTCGAGATCCCGGCTGTCCTTTCGGTCTCCAACAGCTGCACCGCACTGCGCAACGGCATGACCGTTGTCGTCGACGGCGGCAAGGGTATCGTCGAGGCCGATCCCGACGAGGAGACGCTCGCTGCCTACACCGCCAAGGCCGAGGCCTTCGCTGCCGAGAAGGCAGCCCTCGAGGCCTTCCGTGGCAAGCCGTCCGTGACTGCTGATGGCATCAAGAAGATCATCGCCTGCAACATCGGTAACCCCGATGACGTGCCCAACGCGCTCGATCACGACGCCGAGGCTATCGGTCTGTTCCGCTCCGAGTTCCTGTTCATGGACTCTGCTGAGCTTCCTTCCGAGGAGGAGCAGTTCAACGCCTACCGTAAGGTCGCCAGCGCGCTCAAGGGTGCTCCGGTCATCATCCGCACGCTCGATGTGGGTGGCGACAAGGAGATTCCGTATCTGCATATGGTCAAGGAAGACAACCCCTTCATGGGCTTCCGCGCCGTGCGTTACTGCTTGGCCAATCCCGACCAGTACAAGGTCCAGCTCCGCGCTCTGCTGCGCGCTAGCGCCTTCGGTGACGTCAAGATCATGATCCCGCTCGTCACCTGCGTCGAGGAGGTCTTGGCTGTCAAGGAGCTCGTCGAGCAGTGCAAGGCCGAGCTGACCGAAGAGGGGCGCAAGTTCAACGAGAACATCGAGGTCGGCATCATGGTCGAGACGCCCGCCGCTTCGCTGCTCGCAGACCGTCTTGCCGAGGTCGCCGACTTCTTCTCCATCGGCACCAACGACCTGATCGGCTACACCATGTGCGCCGACCGTGGCAACGACACCATCTCCAACCTGTACCAGGTTTACTATCCCGCCGTGCTCCGCTCGCTCAAGAACATCATCGAGAGCGGCGTGAAGGCCGGCATCATGGTCGGTATGTGCGGCGAGGCCGCTGCCGATCCGCTGCTCGAGCCGCTGCTGATCAGCTGGGGCCTGGAGGAGTTCTCGATGAGTGCTCCGTCGATCCTGCGCGCCCGTAAGACCATCAGCCAGTGGACCAAGGCCGAGTGCGACGAGCTCGCCGAGAAGGCGGTCGCCTGCAACACCGCCGCCGAGGTCAAGGCACTGCTCGAGTCCGCAGCTCGCTAATTTGGTATCAGAGGTAACCGCGTGGTTGGAATGGGCCGGCCACGCGGCCCTCACATATACAGGGGGTACTGTAAATGTTCTACACGCTAACCGCTAACCCGGCTGTCGACATGACGGTTTCGAGCTCTCCGCTCGAGCCCGACGAGAACGTCCGCACCGGTTCGGCCAGCTACACGGCTAACGGCAAGGGCCTCGACGTGTCCTTCGCCTTTAAGAAGATGGGCGTCGACACCGTCGCGCTCGGCTTCTTCGCTGGCTTCACGGGCAAGTTCATCGTCGAGGAGGTCATGAACCTGGGTTGCCTCTGCCGCCCGGTCTGGACCGACGGTATCACGCGCATTAACACCTACGTCAACGATGGCCAGCACGAGTACGGCATCCTGAACCCCGGCGCCCCGATCACGCCGCAGCACCAGGAGGAGCTCTACAACATCCTGGACACCGCGGGCGATCTCGAGTGCCTGATCGTCTCCGGCTCCGTGCCTCCCAAAGCTACGCCCGACTTCCTGGCTCAGGTCATGGAGCACGCTCAGGCTCGTGGCGCTGACGTCGTCCTGGACCTGTCCTCCGACAAGCTCAAGGAGCTCGCTCACAAGAAGCCGCTGCTCATCAAGCCGAACCATCACGAGATGAAGGCCATCTTCGGCGTGCCGGTCGACACCGACGACGAGGTTCGTGTCGCCATGAAGATGGCTCACGACGCTGGCGTTCAGAACGTGCTGCTCACCCGTGGTAGCCGCGGCGACGCTTACTTCTCCAACGGCGAGGACATCTGGTACGCCAAGCGTGAGTTCAACATCAAGCTGGTCTCTTCCGTCTGCGCCGGCGACTGCACCCTCGCTGCGTTCCTGCACAAGTGGTACAGGGATCGCGACAACGTCGAGGAGGCCATGAAGCTCGCTATGGCCACCGGCGCCAACGTTGCCGAGTCCGTCGGCATTGGTGACTTCGGTCACGTCGACGAGTACAGCAAGCGCGTTGCTGTCCGCAAGCTCGATCGTCAGTAATCGAAACGCGACATATTCGTGCGCATGCGGCGCCCCGGTTTCGGCCGGGGCGCCTTTTTTGTTCCGCCATGGGGGAGAGGCGTCCTGCCGTACTTCATCGCTTCCACACCGTTCACCGAGTTGTCCTAGCCTTTTACCGATGCGTGGAATATACTTTCATTAACACGTTGCTTCGTGAAAGGAACATTCATGATTTACACGCTCACTGCTAATCCCGCCATTGATTACAACATCGCCTGCGACGGCCTTACTGCCAATACCGTCACGCGTACCCGCAATGCCGTCTACACGCCCAACGGCAAAGGCCTCAACGTCTCGTTTACGCTTGACCACTATGGTGTCGACACCACGATCCTGGGTTTCTTCGCCGGCTTCTCGGGTGAGTTTATCGTTAAGGGCGCCGAGGCCCTGGGCGTGCCCGTCAAGCCCGTGTGGACCGACGGTATTACGCGCGTCAATGTGTTCCTCAACGCCGGTCCCGACACCGAGTACAACATGGTCAATGCCGGTGCCGCCATCAATGAGGCCAACGAGCAGGAGATGTTTGAACTTATCGATTCGCTCGATGACATGACCTGCCTGGTCATCAGCGGCTCGCTGCCTCCCAACACTTCCGAGGGCTTCTTGGCCGAGGTCCTGCGCCGTGTCAAGGCCAAGGGGGCCGAGTTCGTCCTCGACATCTCGAGCCATCAGCTGGCAGACCTCATTGCTCTGGAGCCACTGCTGATCAAGCCCAATGACGACGAGCTGCTTGACATCTTTGGCATCAAGGTGAGCGGTGGCGACGACGAGTCCGTCAAGGGCGCTATGGCCGAGCTGCACGCCAAGGGCGCCAAGAACGTGCTGCTGACCCTTGGTGGCGCCGGTGCGTACTTCTCCAACGGCGAGCATATCTGGTTTGCCAACCGCACCTTCGACGTCAAGCTGCTGTCGACGGTGTGCGCCGGCGATTCCTCGCTCGCTGCCTTCCTGTCCGTGTGGCACGACGCCCCCGAGCGCGTCGAGGACGCCCTGCGCCTTTCGATGGCCACTGGCGCCAACGTGGTCGAGTGCCCCGGTCTGGGTGATTTTGCCAAGGTGGACGAATATAAGAAGCACATCGAGGTTCGCCAGGTCTGCTAGTTCCGGCACCTTGTCTGAATAGTTTGATTATTTCGCATCCGTCTTAGACTAGGACGGATGCGTTTTTGTTTATCGGACTTGCGTGTGCAGTGGAGGCTGTTTCTTGCTAGACTTCTTGCAGACGCAATCGATAGCCAATTTGATAGTCGCAGGAGGCCATAGGCATGTGCAATGTTTCGCTCAACGGTACTCAACCGTCCGATGCGTCCCTGCGCGTCCTGCGCGCGCTTGAGGCGGCTGGTCTTGAGGCTTGGTACGTGGGCGGTTGGGTGCGCGACGCCCTGATGGGGTACCCCAGCCACGATGTTGATATGTGCTGTAGCGGCCTGTGGCAGGAGTCCAAAGCGGCGCTCGAGGCCGCCGGCATCGCGGTTGTGGAGTCGGGCATTAAATTTGGCGGAATCACGGCTATTTCCGATGGCGAGCGTATCGAGGTCACCACGTACCGTCTGGATGGCTTTTACACCGATGGTCGCCATCCCCAGAGTGTGGAGCGTGCCGCCTCGCTCGAGGACGATCTGGCGCGCCGCGACTTTACCGTCAATGCCATGGCCTGGCATCCCGAGCGCGGGCTTGTCGACCGCTACGACGGCCAGGGTGACTTGGAGCGCAAGCTGATTCGCGCTGTCGGCGATCCCAAGCGTCGCTTTAACGAGGACGCCCTGCGCATGCTGCGTGCGGTGCGCTTTGCCTGCCGTCTGGACTTTATGATTGAGCCCGAGACCAAGCGTGCGCTTGCCGAGTGCGCGCCGCTGCTCGATGCCGTGGCGCGTGAGCGTGTGGGTATTGAGCTCGAGGGCATTCTTTCGACCGGTCATGGGGGAGACGCGATGCTTCGCTATCCCGAGCTCATCTGTGCCGCTGTGCCCGAGTTGGCAGCGGGTCGCGGGTTTGATCAGCGCAGTGTCTATCATGCGTTTAACGTCTACGTGCATATCGCCCGTGTGCTGACGGTGGCGGGGGAGCTCGCGCTGTGTGACGGCGTCGCGCCCTCGTCGAGCCTTATGTGGGCGGCGTTTTTGCACGATGTGTCCAAGCCCGAGTGCTTCACGGTCGACCATGCCGGTAGCGGACACTTCTACGGTCATCCCGAGCTCGGCGCCAAGAAGGCGCGCGTCATTATGGATCGCCTGGCGCTCTCGCACGACTTGGTGCGCGACGTGTGCCTGCTCATCAAATACCATGACAAGCCGCTGCGCCCCGAGCGCTCCTGTCTGCTCAATATGATGCGCGCGCTTTCGGGTGAGGGCGTCGACACGGCCCGCCTGATTGACGAGCTCATGGACCTTAAGCGTGCCGACACACTTGGCAAGGCCCCGTCGTGCTTCTATTACGTTGAGACGATTGAGGAGATGCGCGCGATGGCGCACGAGCTGCTGAGGGCGGGGGAGCCCTATACGCTCAAGATGCTCGCCATCAACGGCGGCGACCTGATCCGTGCCGGAGTCAAGCCCGGGCCGGAACTGGGTCAGCTTCTCAACTCCGCCCTCGACGCCGTGATCGAAGACGATATTCCCAACGAGCGCGAAGCTCTTTTGGTTCATCTCAACTTGAATTAGCTACCAACTTTACCTGCGTATTCCATAACCTGCCGACAATTTTTCGGCAATTTGGAATTTCTTCTTGCGCTGACGTTTTTTGTCCCGTAATATATTTCCTCGCAGCACGGCAGTGCAGATGTCATGTGGCCCGTTCGTCTAGCGGTTTAGGACGCCGCCCTCTCAAGGCGGAGATCACCAGTTCGAATCTGGTACGGGCTACCACTTCTTTTCTGCTGAGGCTTATGGCCCGTTCGTCTAGCGGTTTAGGACGCCGCCCTCTCAAGGCGGAGATCACCAGTTCGAATCTGGTACGGGCTACCACGCATCTGATACCCGGACTTCCTATGGAAGGCCGGGTTTTTTATTTTCAAACAACCGTCTGCAATTCCCGTTTGAACCAGAGCTTTGCGTTCTGCCTATGGCCCTTACGGGTACAATATCCAAGATATTTTGACTGTTAGAAGGAGTCTCATGACGGAGTCCTCTCAGCATACGTCTAAGCCCCAGGTCGAGGTTGAGGCCTCGGGCGGAGATGACAATAAGAGCGCACGCCGCGGCGCCATCTTTATCGGCGTCGTGCTGGTAGGTTATATCGTCTATCTGGTGGTAACCGGGCAGATGGGGCAGTTCTGGGCCGCTATGTCGAGCGTCCAGGCGTCATGGCTCGTTGTCACGTGTCTTTGCATGTTCATGTACCTGTTCTTTGGCATTGTGGCCTATGCGATCGCCGTCTGGCTCGATCCCAATTCGCCCGTCGGCATCCGCGACCTGATCTCGGTCGAGGCGAGTGGCATCTTCTTTGGCAACCTGACGCCCATGATGATGGGCTCCACCCCGGCTCAGATCTATCGCCTGACCAAGGCCGGCCAAAACGTGGGCGAGGCCGGCGCCACGCAGTTCACGCGCTTTATCGTGTATCAGTTTGGCCTCGTTGCCTGGGGCGCTATCCTACTGCTTGCTCGTATGCCTTTTTTTGCCGAGCGCTATGGCGACATGACGCTGCTGTGTGTCTTTAGCTTTGGTGGGCACTGCTGCATCTTGCTTGGCATCTTCGCCGTCGCGCTCATGCCTAAGACCGTCACGCGCGTCGCCCATTGCATCATCAATTGGCTCGAGCGCATTGGTGTCTCGGCCACTAAGATCGAGGGATGGCGCACGTTTGTCGATGGCGAGATCTACTCCTTCTCCGAGAAGTTCAAGCTTTCAGCCGGACATTTTTCTTCCATGCTGCTCACGGTGGTCATCACCATGCTGCAACTCGCGTTTTTCTATCTGGTGCCGTATTTCCTGATGCTTGCCTTTGGCCGCCACGAGGTCGACTTTTTCTCGGTCATGGCCGCGAGCGCCTTTGTCCAGCTGCTGAGCTCTGCGGTCCCCCTGCCCGGTGGAACTGGTGGCGCTGAGGGCGGCTTTGCATTGTTCTTGGGTCATTTCTTTGGGTCGGCTTCGACCGCCGGCTATCTGCTGTGGCGCCTCATTACGTTTATTGCGCCGACCATTTTGGCTGCGCCCCTGCTGGGACTTAAGAGCGCCCACAACGAGAGCATCCATGCGCGCTGGGATCGTGTGATGCGCAAGCTCGGCCGCACGCCTCAGACGCCCTCTGCGCCCACTATGCCGCACCCCACGAATGCTGTTACCGTTGATCCCAAGAAGCGCGCTCAGAAGGCTTCTGGGACCGCTAAGCCGGCTCATAAAGCCTATGTGCGCCAGACAGGCGATGGTATTCGCGTATCTCCGTCGGCACTCAATAAGAAGAGGCATCCCAAGTCGCAGTAGGGCAGTCGTGCGTTCTTCATGATGCGGGGCATATTTGTGCTGTATGGGGGATAATCCTCTTACGTAGATTATCTCTCATCTGTTGATGAATGCTTGCATATCGAAGGGACACGCCCATGGCAACCAGCAAACCGCGTCTTGATCGTCGCATCATTCGCAGCCGTAATGCCATCCTTTCGGCTTTCGAGCGCCTGCTCATGGAAAAGCCGCTGGCAGACATTACGGTGAGTGCCATCGCGCGCGAGGCCAATGTCGACCGCAAGACCTTTTACGTTCACTTTGGTACGGTTGACGGCCTGCTCGATGCCATTGCCGTCGATGTGGTGGAGATGATTGTCGACTCGGTCGAGAAAACGCTTGCTTCTATGGACGGTGACACCAGCGAGCGCGCTCTTGGCGCGGCGGCGACCTTCTTTAAAACCGTTAATGAGGCACTGTGCAACAACTTAGTGCTCAATCGTCAGCTGATCGAGAATATTCCGCTCGATGATTTCATGGCTCGTCTTCGTGCGCCGCTCGAACATGAGATTGCCGAGCGCGATCTGCTGCCCCAAGGTCTCAAGGACGAGATGTTCGACTACTATCTGGCGTTTTTGCTGTCGGGTATTATCGGTATCTATCGCACGTGGGCACTGTCTGACGGCTCGGTTCCTATCGAGCGCGTCTCTGAGGTCGCCAACGATCTGACTCTCAATGGTCTGTCGAGTCTGGAATCTCGCTTGGATTAGGCCTAGTTGGGCTCGTCGGCGTGGAAATCCCTGTTCACGAGGTTCTCCGGCGCCTTGGAGACCTCGCCGGTGTAGGAGCTGTAGCCTGAGGATCCTTAAAAGAAAGTCCAGTTTATTCTTCCCACTCCAAATGGGAATCCTCCGATGCGCCTTCGCATACTCGCATGACCTCGATACCATGCGAGCGTGCGAACTCGACGAGCTCTGCGTTGCGGGCGTTTATGGTGCCGAAGGCGGAGGGGCACACGATAAGGCGCGCGCAGTGGACGAGGAGCTCTTTGGCGCGGGCTATGGTTTTATCCCCGATCGGCTCGAAGGCGCGCTCGGCCACGCATTCCGTCGCCAGGTCGCGCGCGAGCTCGCAGTCGATGTCCCCTTCGTGCAGAATGCCCGCGTAGAACGCCTTGCCCTGCCGGATGAGCTGGCGAAACACAGCTGACCCCGTACCTGCGCCAGCGATGACGAACGTGTGCGCATCGCCGTGTGGGCGCCCAATTTCCACGCTGCCGAAGCGCTCGTTGAAGGTGCCATGTTTAAGGCCGTAGAGCTCGCCAATCGTCTCGCGCGTGAATATGTCCTCGGGTGCGCCGGCGCGGAAGACCCGGCCGTCCTTCACGCAAATCACCTTGTCGGCGCTTTTCTGCGCGAGCTCGAGTTCGTGGATGGACATGATGATAGCCACATTCTGCGATTTCGCAAGGTGGCGAAGTATTCGCAGCAGGTCGATCTGGTAGCGGATATCGAGATACGACGTGGGCTCGTCGAGCACGAGCACGCGCGGATCCTGCGCGATGGCGCGTGCGAGCATGACGCGCTGGCGTTGCCCGTCGCTTATCTGCATGAAGTCGCGCTCGGCGAGCTCTTCCACATGTGCGGTTTTCATGGCCTCGTCGACCCGACTATGGTCGTCGGGCGAGAGTGTGCCCATTCGCCCGGTGTAGGGATGCCTTCCCGCCTCTACGATATCGCGGCAGGTGAGGAGCTCGGTCCGGGGGCGATCTGTCAGCATAACGGCAAGGTTCCTTGCGAACTCCGCCGTCTTCCATCGGGAAATCTCCCGCCCGTCGAGCTCGACCGCGCCGGCAAGCGGTGCCAGATGGCGTGTGATGGTTTTCAAGATGGTCGACTTGCCCGAGCCGTTCGGCCCGATGAGCGCCACGACGTCGCCCGCGCGAACCTCCAGATCGACGCCTTCGACTACGACCTTCTTGTCGTAGCCCGCCGACAGGTCGCTTATGCGGAAAAGCGGCGCTCCGTCAGCCTGCGTTTCGACCGGGGTTTCGAGGTTCGACTCCGCTCGAAGGAGGCGTTTCGCACGCAGTTCCGCACGAGCCGAAAGTGTCTTCTGGCGCTTTCGTGCGAGCTCAGGACTGTCTAAGCATGGAATGTCCCCTCCGAGCGTTTTGGGCCGCGGCACGAATTCCCCCATCTACCTCACCCGCTTCTTCAGCATGAGCGCGATAACCACCGGCGCGCCGAAGATGGCAGTGACGGCGCTGATGGAAAGCTCGACGGGAGAGAACAGCGTGCGCGCGATCAAATCGCAACCCGCGCAGAAGATGGCGCCTCCCAAGAAGCACGCAGGAATCACGCGGATGGGCTTCGACGACTTCAGCGCCGACTTCACGAGATGCGGAACCGCGATGCCTACGAACGACACCGGACCAGCGAACGCGGTCACGCAGGCGGAGAGCATGCTCGCTAGAAGGACGAGCACCACGCGGAAGCGTGCGACGTTCACGCCGACGCTTTTCGCGTAGGCTTCTCCCAGCTGGAAGGCGGAAAGGGGCTTCGATATCGCGAATACGCATGCGCTCACGGTGATCACCACGACCACGATGACCGCGATGTCGTCCCAGCTCGAACCCGAGAAGCTACCCAAAGACCAGTTGTGCAGGTTCACGATGGACTGGTCGTCGGCGAAGGCGATGAGAAAGTTCGTCGCCGCCGAGCAGATGTATCCCACCATGACGCCCGCCACGATGAGCATGGCCATGGAACTTATGCGCCGTGCGATGAGGAGCACGAAGCCGATGGTGATAAGCGATCCCAGAAACGCTGCGGCCACCATGGCCGGCGAGGACATGGCCTGGTTCGCGCCCAGAAGCACGATCATCGTAAGCGCGACGACGAACTTTGCGCCCGAGGAGACGCCCAAGATGAACGGGTCGGCGATGGGGTTGTTGAAAAACGTCTGCAGCAGGAACCCGGAGAGCGAAAGTGCCCCGCCGAGAAGCACGGCTGAAAGCACGCGCGGCAGGCGAATCTCCCAGATGACTTGGCTTTCCATGGAATTGGCCGCGGCGCCCGAAAGGATGCCGGGGATGTGGTCTGCGGGCACGAGCACGCTCCCGATGCACAGGTTGGCCCCGACGAGCACGATGAGGACAACAGCGAGCAGCGCCGTCACGACGCGACACCGCGCGGCGCGTCGTGATTCGTCGTATGTCATGGAAAGCCGGCTTCTCATGACGCTAGCCAAGCTTCCTCAGATAATGGAAGTCGCTCGCGTCATCGCCGGTGAACGCCCCGTGCAGCTCGTCGATAATGTCGGCGGTAGAAGTCATCTGCTGGTACATGTCGGCGCTTGTGACCCAGACGTTGCCGTTCTTTACAGCTTTGAACTGCGACAATAGCGCGTTTTTGCCTACGAAGTCTTTCAAGGTGGCAACCGATTCGTCGATGGTGCCGTTGTAGACGATGATGTCGGCATCCTTCGCCGTCGCGTAGAAGCGCTCCATTTCGAGCGTTACTGACGAACCTGACGTCGACGCCGTCTGCGCGTCATCGAGCGCGTAGTTGCCGCCTGCAAGCTCGATCATCTGCGCCACGTAGTCGCCCGCCCGCCGCGTGACGGCGGCCCCGTTCGAGTTAATGTAGAAATACGCCACGGTTTTACCTGACGACGCGAGCCTCGACGTTTGCTCGACGCGGGCCTTCTGCTCGTTGAACAGGTGCGCGGCCTCGTCTTCCTTGTCGAACAGGACGCCGAAAAGCTTAATCCACTCGACGCGCCCGAGTGCTTCGGGCTCGCTCGACGACTGTTCGGTGAGCACGACGAGCCCGAGCTTCTGCAGCTTTTCCTTCACATCGGGCGTGTGGTTGATCATGGTGTTCTCGATGGCGAGCGTGCAGCCCGAGGCCGATATTCGCTCGTAGTCGGGCGCGCTGTACTTGCCGCCGTAGGCGATCGCCCCACTTTCGAGTGCGCTTTTGAAGCCCGCGACCGAGCAATCGTCGGCCTTCGTGCCCGACATGAGGATGTTGTCGTTCGCATCGAGCGCGTCGACCAGGCACATCGTCGCCGACGACACGAGGTACACCTTGTTGGCGGGACGCCTTATGACCGCGATGTCGGAGCTCAACCCATCAGGTACCTTCGCATCTTGCGGTACCACGAGGAAGCGCTCCCCGTTCGAAATGCAGATAAGCCGCAGGCCGCCTTCGTACTCGTCGACAGTGAAGTGCTCGGCGTATTCAAGCTGAAGCGCCCCCGTCGGCTCCCAGCCGCAGCCCAAATCGGCGTTGTGGAAGTCGGCCGCGGCGCTTGAAGCCGTTCCCGCAGGGGAGCCGCCGCTTGCATCGTCGCCCGATTTCTCCTTCATGGTGGATGAGTCGAAGTGGAGCGTGTAGTCGATGGTGTGCGGCGTCGACATGGCGACGGTCTCGGCCGACACGGCGATGTCCTCGTCGAGCGTGACGGGTATCTCGAACGTGGAGTTGCCGCCGTCGTTTACGGGCGCGTAGTCCACGCCGTTGACGGTCATTTTGTCGTAGTTCGAACTCGACCAGGTGATGGTCGCGGTGTAGGTGTCGCCATCCTTCACAATTGTGGTGGGTGAGGCGATGCTTGCGCGCCCTGACCCGCCGGAGAGCGAGACGCTCACAGTGTATTCCTGAGAGCCTGCCGTGCCACCGGTCGCGTTCGGGCTCGCACTGCACCCCGCGAAGGGAAGCGCGAACAGGGCGACGAGAACGCAGGCGATCGCGCGCACCGCGATGCTGCGACGCTTCCTGCTTTCCCCCTTGGGAAGAATCGACCGCATGGCGTTACTTCAGTGCGTCGGCGCGCAGATCGACGCCGGCGGATTCGAACACGAGCGTGCGGTCGTACCACTGCTCTTTTTTAATACTCCACGCGGCGCAGGCGGTGTCCTCGTCGAGCGCTTCAACGGGCACGTCGTAGGTGTACTTGCCTTCCGCGTTTTCCACATAGGGGATGAAGTCGGCCTCGCTCGCGGCGGCAGCCTCGTCGCCCGTGCCCATGAAGAGCTTGCCGTAGCCCGTGCCGGAAAGCGTCATCACGCAGTGCATGGAGCCGTTTTCCACGATGAGCTGGGCGTCCACAATCCTGAACATGTTCGAGCTGGAATCTACGGTGATCGGATAGGTGCCGTCGGCCACCTTGTCGGCGGTGATGGGGGCAGCGCTTGCGCCCTCGGGCGCATCGGCCGCCTGTTCGGTCTTTTCCTGGGAATCGGCATCGCTTGCCTTTGCGCTGTCGATTGAATTTCCGCCGCAGCCGGCGAGCGAGAACGCGAAAAGCGCCGCTGACAGGGCGAAGGCGAGGGTTTTCTTCAACATGGAGGGGGTTCCTTTCAATCGCTTCGACCGCCCGCGCCGTGCGGTGGGCGGGCGGGATGCGAATGCAACGGGCATGCGCCGTCAGTCGGGGAAGGCGCATGCCCGTTGCACGGGGACGCGACCGGCGCCCCCGTGCGCGGCGAGTTTACAGCTTGGCGATGGCGTCGTCCACGTGCGCGACGTAGATGTCGTCGACCGCGACGTTCTGTCCCAGACCCTGGAGCAGGCACGTCACTTCGAAGCCGGCGGCCACGAACTTCGCAGCCCAGCTGTCGGGGTCGGTCTCGTCTGCCATGTCGTTGTTCGCGTGGTCGCCCGCGACCACCATGAACGGCGCGAGCACGGCCTTCTTGTAGCCTGCGGCGCTCGCGGCGGCGATAACATCCTCGCAGGTCGGTTCAGCCTCGACGGTGCCGACGAAGAACTGCGTCAAGCCCTCGTTCTTAAACACTTCCTGCATCTTGGCATAGTCGGCGTTGGAATCGGCTTCGGTGCCGTGGCCCATAAGGCACAGCGCCGTCTTGCCGTCGTCGAAGGACGCCATGTTCTCCTTAATGGCTGCGGCCACCTTCTTGTAGTCGTCGTCGGAGGTGAGCAGCGGGTCGCCGAGCGAGATCTTGTCGAACTTGTCAGCGTACTTGTCGAGCTCGTCTTTCACGTCGGCGTATTCCAGGCCAGCCATGAGATGCGTCGGCTGCACGACGATTTCCTTCACGCCGTCTTCCACGCAGCGGTCGAGCGCCTCGGTCATGTTGTCGATCGTGATGCCGTCGCGCTTCTTCAGCTTGTCGATGATGATCTGCGCGGTGAAGGCGCGGCGGATGTCGTAGTCCTGCCAGTACTTCTCACGGATAGCGTCTTCGATGGCGCCGATGGTGATGTGGCGCGAGTCGTTGTAGCTCGTGCCGAAGCTCGTGACGAGGATGACCGGCTTCACGGCCTTCTCCTTTTCGCTCGATTTCTCGGAACTCGCGGAGGTGTTGGAGCAGCCCGCGAGCGCGACTCCGGCGAGCGCGACGGCTCCGGTTGCCGCGGCGCTCATGAAGCCGCGGCGTGACATCTGTTCGGACATGGTTTTTCCTTTCCTCGGTTTGCCGGTCCCCCGGCGACAGTTGCTTGTCGGCACAAGCGAAAGAAAAGCGCACCCCTCGGGGTTCACAAGGAGCTAACGCCACGGCGATGCCGTGAGGAAAAGGCGAAGCAGTCTGGCTTGGGGCGTGAGGCGGTTCGCCCGCGCGTCCTATACAGTAATGTCCCTTGCCCAGGATTCCCACCTGGTTCCCTCCGCAAGCCAGCGCGGGCTGTGCGGGCGCCGCGCCGGTCATTTCCTTTTATCCGATTGTCATATGCTCGTTGCCGAATCTTTTACTATGATAGTGGGCACTTGTGAACGTGTCAAAGCCAGGGCGGGCGGCATTGCGCCTTCTGCCTGCGTATTTGCGCCGATTGTCGCCGCAGGCGCCGTGTTTTGCCTGCTGCGCGAATGGCGGCGTAAACGGTTGCGATGAGAAACGGGAAGGGAAGGCTCGGATGATTCATATCGTTGGCGCAGGTTCGGGCGCCGCCGACCTTATCACGCTTCGCGGGGCGCGTCTTCTGCGCGCGGCCGACGTGGTCGTTTGGGCGGGGAGCCTTGTGAACCCCGAGCTGCTCGCCGAGTGCAAGGAATCCTGCGTCGTCTACGACAGCGCGCACATGACCTTGGAGGAAGTGCTCGACGTGATGTGCGCGGCGGATGCGCGGGGCGAGGAAGTGGTGCGCCTGCACACGGGCGACCCGTGCCTGTACGGCGCCATCCAGGAGCAGATGGACGCACTCGACGCGCGCGGCGTGGACTACGAGGTGGTGCCCGGCGTGTCGAGCTTTTGCGGTGCCGCGGCGGCGCTTCGCCAGGAATACACGCTGCCGGGAATCAGCCAGTCGGTCGTGATCACGCGGCTTTCCGGGCGCACCCCCATGCCCGCGGGCGAGGGCATGCGCACCATGGCGGAAAGCGGCTCGACTATGGTCATCTTCCTGAGCTCGGGTATGCTCGCCGAGCTTTCCGCCGAGCTTTTGGCTGCGGGCCGCAGCTCCGACGAGCCGGCGGCGCTCGTGTACAAGGCGACCTGGCCTGAGGAGCGCGTGGTGCGATGCACAGTGGGCACGCTCGCCGATGCGGGCGCGCGAGAGGGCATCGACCGCACGGCGCTCGTGGTGGTGGGCCGCGTGCTCGGAGCTCGCGGCAGGCTTGCACACAACGGCGCGCAAGCGGAGTCGTACGAGCGCAGCAAGCTTTACGACCCTTCGTTTTCCACGGGGTATCGGAAGGCGAGCAGCTAGCGTGGCCTTCGAGCACTACATATATACCGGGACGACCCGCCTGCGCTGCGGCTACACCACGGGGAGCTGCGCCGCGCTCGCGGCGAAGGCGGCCTGCGAGATGCTCTTGTCACGAAAGCCCGTCGGCCTCGTGTCGATCGTCACCCCCGGCGGGCTGCCCGTCGAGGCGAACGTGGTCGACGCATGCATCGGCGAGGGGTGCGCCCAGTGCGCCGTGCGAAAGGACGCAGGCGACGATGCCGATGTGACTGACGGCGTACTCGTGTACGCGCACGTGGAACATGCGGGGTCGGGCACGGGTGCTGCGGGCAGCAAGGACGTGCCCGCGCGCGAATCGGAAGTTTCCGTCGATGGCGGCGTGGGCGTGGGGCGCGTGACATTGCCCGGGCTCGAGCAGCCGGTGGGGGCGGCCGCCATCAACGCGACGCCGCGCGCGATGATCACTTCGGCGGTGCGCGAGGTGTGCGCCGCGCACGGCTTTTCTGGAAATATTGCTGTGACGATTTCGGTACCCGAGGGTGTTGCCCTTGCCAAAAAGACCTTCAACCCGCATCTGGGGATAGAGGGCGGCATCTCCATCCTGGGCACGACGGGCATCGTCGAGCCGCGCAGCCTCGCTGCCTTGCGCGACAGCATCGAGCTCGAGATCCGGCAGCATGCGGCTATGGGGCGGCGCGGAGTCGTGCTCACGCCCGGCAACTACGGCGGGCAGTTCATCTCGGGGCATTTCCACCTAAACGGTGCGCCGGTGGTCTTCATCTCCAACTTTGTGGGCGATGCGATTGACTGCTGCGTTCGCGAGGGATTTACCAATGTCCTTCTTGTGGGACACATCGGCAAGTTGGTGAAGGTCGCGGGCGGCATCATGGACACCCATTCGCGTACCGCCGACTGCCGCGCGGAGATTCTGGCCGCCCACGCGGCCATGGCCGGCGCGGGCGCGAAGACCGTGCGCGAGATCATGTCGTCCGTCACGACCACGGCGGCGCTCGAGGTAATCGAGGCCGCCGGCGTTGGGGACGCTGCGCGCGCCTCGCTCGCTGCGGCAATTGAGGACAGGTTGCGCCGCCGCGCGGCGGGCGCATGCGACATCGCCGCGGTCGTGTTCGACGCCGAGCGCCGCGAGCTTTTCCGCACGTCGGGCGCCGATGCAGTTATCGGGAAATTGGGGGCGACGTATGAGTAAAGGCGTTCTGTACGGGGTGCGCCGTGCAATCGGCTGGCCGGGGACGAAGGTGGTCATGAAGGCGCGCCGCTCGCTTGCGGACACGAAGCGCTTCCTTTGCGAGGAGGGTGCCTTCGACGGTGCCGAGCTTGTAGAGGACTGTGGGCTTCCGGGCGAGCGCGTGTACCGTTCGCTCGACGATGTGCCCGATCGGGGCAGCTACTTCTCGACGATGGTGGTGCGCTAGATGAGGGTTTCCTGCATAGCGTTCACTGAGAGGGGGTATGCGTTGGCGGTGCGCACCGCACACGCGCTTTCCGATTGCGCGCAGACAGGTGAAGACGACCCTGGCTGGGACGTTTCCGTTTCGCGCGGGTTCGGCGAGGGGAAGGCCGACCTGCGCGCATGGACGGCGCTCGCGTGGGAAGCGTCGGACGCGCTTCTGTTCGTGGGCGCGGCGGGCATCGCCGTGCGGGCGATCGCGCCGCATGTCGCCTCGAAGGCAAACGATCCCGCGGTTGTGGCGATCGACGAGGCGGGGCGCTTTGCCGTCCCGCTTTTGTCGGGGCATTTGGGCGGTGCGAACGAGCTTGCGCAAACTGTGGCACGCGCGGCAGGGGCCATCCCCGTCATCACCACGGCGACCGACGTCCGCGGCGTGTGGGCGGTGGATACGTGGGCGCGCTGTGCGGGGCTCGCCGTTTCGAATCCCGAGGCCATCAAGCGAGTGTCGGCGCGGCTGCTTTCGGGCGGGCGCGTGGCGCTCTATTCCGACATGCCGATTTCGGGACAGCCGCCTGAGGGGGTTGACATTGCGTCCGACCGCGCTCGGGCCGATATCGTCGTGTCACCGTTCGCTGGCGCGAATGCAGGTGCGTTCGTTCGCGCGGCGGAGACAACGGGCGAGGTCGTGCCCGCCGGTGAAACTGGGAAGCCAGCGTGCGTGCGGTCGCAGGCGCCTGCGCCCGAGCCGCTTCGCCTTGTCGTGCCCTGCATCGTTGCGGGCATAGGGTGCCGTCGCGGTGCGTGCGCCGAAGCGATCGGGGAGGCGTTTCTTCTCGCGTGCGGGCAGGCGGGCATCTCGCCTTCGGCCGTGCGCGAGGCGGCGACGATCGACGTGAAGGCGCACGAGGAGGGTCTGCTCGCCTTCTGCCGCGCGCGCAATATCCCGCTTACGACGTATTCCGCAGAGGAGTTGTCGCAGGTCGAAGGCAGCGTTTCGCCATCTGATTTCGTGCGCGCGACGGTGGGGGTCGACAACGTGTGCGAGCGCGCGGCGCTCGTGGACGGGGGCAAACTTATCTTCCCGAAGCTCGCTCACGGCGGCGTGACCGTTGCGTTTTCCAAGGTAACTATCGAACTTTCGTTTAAGGAGCGGTGATGGGAAAGCTCTTCGTGGTGGGGATCGGCCCGGGCGGCCCCGACGGCATGACGATTGCGGCTCGGCGCGCGCTCGAGGCGGCCGACATCGTTGTGGGGTACACGAGATACGTGGAGCTCGCGCTCGCCGCCGTGCCCGACGCGGCGCATCTCGCGACGCCGATGATGCACGAGGTCGAACGGTGCCGCCTGGCGCTTTCGCGCGCGCAGAGCGGAGAAGCCGTGGCGCTCGTGTGCAGCGGTGACGCGGGCGTGTACGGCATGGCGAGTCCCGTGCTGGAGCTTGCGGAGGATTACCCAGATGTAGACGTGGAAGTTATCGCCGGGGCCACCGCGGCTCAGAGCGGGTCGGCGGTGCTCGGCGCCCCGCTTGCCCACGACTTCGCGGTCGTGTCGCTCTCCGACTTGCTCACGCCGTGGGAGGTCATCGAGCGCAGGCTCGCCGCCGTGGCGAGCGCCGACTTCTGCATCTGTTTGTACAACCCGCGCAGCAGAAAGCGCGCCGACAGGCTCTCGCGCGCGGCGAAGATTATGCTCGAATGGAAGGCCCCCGACACGCTCTGCGGCTGGGTACGCAACATCGGGCGCGAGGGGCAGCAGTCGGGCATGTGCAGGCTCTCCGAGCTGGGGGAGTTCGACGCCGACATGTTCACCACCGTGTTCGTCGGCAACGCGGACACGAAGCGCGTAGGCAGCCGTATGGTCACGCCGCGCGGGTATCGGGAGATTCCATGCGAAAGGTAACGATCATCGGGGCGGGGCCCGGAAACCCCGACTTGCTCTCGCGTGCGGCGCTCGACGCGATCGATATCGCCGACGTGGTCATCGGTGCTCATCGCGCGCTTGCCGGCATCGACGTGCCGCCCGACGTGGTGAGATGCGAGCTCGTGAAGACGGCGGACATCGTCGCCGCGCTCACCGATGCGGCGTCGTGGCAGCGCGCCGTGGTCGTGATGACGGGCGATGTGGGGCTGTTCAGCGGCGCGCGCCGCCTGGTGGAGGCGCTCTCCGGCGACGCGCAGGTGGACGTGCGCGTCATCCCCGGCATAAGCTCAGCGTCGTATCTCGCCGCGCGCCTCGCGCGTCCATGGCAGGATTGGCGCTTCGCGAGCGCTCACGGCGTGGCGTGCGACATCGTGGCCGAGGCCGAGCGCGCAGGTGAGCTCTTCCTCGCCACGTCGGGCGGGGAAGACCCCTCGCGGCTTTCGGGCGAGCTTGTGCAGGCGGGCTTCGGGAACGCGCGCGTGACGGTGGCCGAGCGCCTGTCGTACCCCGACGAGCGCATCACCTGCGCGACCGCAAGTGAAATCGCAGGTCAGACGTTCGACGACTTGAACGTGATGCTTATCGAGCCCGCAGGCGGCGCCGGGTCGCCCGCGCGCTCTAGCGCAGCCTCCGAGGCGCCGGCCGACGCGTCTGCGCCCGCGGCGGCTTCTTCCGCGGCGGACTCTGCGGACGCATCCCGCGCCGCGAGCTCCCGCTGGCCGTACGCTTCCTCGGGCATTCCCGACGAGCTCTTCATCCGCGGCGACGTTCCCATGACCAAGCAGGAGGTGCGCGCCGTCGCGCTCGCGAAGCTGCGCCTTTCCGCGACCGACACCGTGTGGGACGTCGGCGCCGGCACGGGGAGCGTGTCGATCGAGGCGGCGCTCGTCGCGCGAGCGGGGTCGGTATGGGCGGTCGAGCGCAACGCGGCCGGCGTGCGGCTCATCCGAGAGAACGCGGATGCATTCGGCTGCGGCAACGTGCATGCGGTCCCCGGTGTCGCCCCCGAAGCGCTCGCGAAACTGCCCGTCCCCGACGCCGTGTTCGTCGGCGGGAGCGCGGGCGAGCTTCCCTCCATCGTGGAGGCGGCGCTCGAGAAAAACTCGCAGGTTCGCCTGTGCGTGCCATGCGTCACCGTTGAGACACTCACCGAGGCGTGCGCGCTCCTCTCGGGTTCGCGCTTTAAGGAGTTCGAGGCGTGCCAGGTGTCGGCCGCCCGCGCCGAGGCTGTAGGCTCGCACCATCTTATGAAGGCGCAAAACCCCGTGTTCCTCGTCAGCGCGCGTGGTGCAGGTGGGGAAGGCGGCGCCCGATGAGCACGTCCATCCCGCACTTCATGGTCGCTGCGCCCTCGAGCGGGAGCGGCAAGACGGTCGTAACGTGCGCGCTCCTTCGCGCGCTCGCGCGCCGCGGCCTTGCATGCGCGGCCTTCAAATGTGGCCCCGACTACATTGACCCGCTCTTTCATCGCCGCGTCGTGGGCGCGCGCTCGGGCAACTTAGACGGCTTCTTCACCGACGCCCCGACGCTGCGCGCCCTGCTCGCACGCGGCGCTGCGGGCGCGGATGTCGCGGTGCTCGAGGGGGCCATGGGCTTCTACGACGGCATGGCGCCCGGCGTGGCCGACGCAAGCAGCTACCAGGTTGCGCGCGACACGGAAACGCCGGTCGTTTTAGTGGTGAACGGGCGCGGGGCGTCTTTATCGCTCGCCGCCGTAATCCGCGGCATCGCTGAGTTCCTGCCTTGCGCGAACGTGCGCGGCGTCGTGCTGAACAAGACGAGCGCCGCTGCCTGCGCCTACGCGGCGCCTGCGATCGAGAAGCGCACGGGCGTCGCGGTTTTGGGGAATATCCCCGCCGACGAGGCGTTCTCGCTCGAAAGCCGGCATCTGGGGCTTGTGACCGCCGGCGAGGTCGAGCAGCTCTCCGCGCGCATCGACAAGATGGCCGAGCTGGTGGAAAAGAGCGTCGACGTCGACCGCTTGCTCAAAATAGCGGCGACGGCACCCGATATCCGCGAGGAACCTTACCGGTTGGAGCCGATCGCGGGAGCGCGGCCCATCGTCGCCGTCGCGCGTGACGAGGCGTTCTCGTTCTACTACGAGGAGAACCTGCGCGCGCTCGAGGACCTGGGTTGCGAGCTGGCCTTTTTCAGCCCCCTGTGCGATAGCGAGTTGCCCCGGGGGACAAGCGCCCTCTATCTGGGGGGCGGCTACCCGGAGCTTCATGCGCGGCAGCTCTCCGAGAACGCGCCGATGCGCGAGGCGGTGCGGCGCGCGGTGGAATCCGGCATGCCGACGGTCGCTGAATGCGGTGGGTTTCTGTACCTGCAGCGCGAAATCGCCGATAGCGAGGGGCGGCGCTGGCCTGTTGCGGGCGCCCTTGAGGGCGCAAGCGAGAACGGGGGAAGGCTGTCCCATTTCGGGTACGTGGAGCTCACTTCCCAACGCGACGGGCTCTACGGGCCGCGCGGCACACGCATCCGCGCGCACGAGTTCCACTACTGGCAGTCCACCTGCCCGGGCGGCGACTTTTGGGCGCAAAAGCCCCGGCGCGACAAAGGCTGGCCGTGCATGACGACTACCCCGTCCCTGGTTGCGGGCTTCCCGCATGTGTACTATCCTGCGAACCCCGACGTTGCGCGCGCGTTCGCGTCTGCCGCAGCGTCGTTCGCAGAGAGGAGACGGCATGGCTGAAGCAACCGAAACCGCGCTTGCCTGCATCCGCGAGGAAGTCGAGCGCGCGTTCTCGTCGGCGCCGGGCGCCGTGCTCGAAGCCGCGCTCTCCCGGATCGCGCCCGCAGACGAGTGCGCCCGCGCCGCCGCGTACGCCGCGTGGGACTCCATCGCGCACCCCTTGGGGGGATTGGGCGACTTTGAAGATGCCGTCGCGCGTATCGCCGCAGCTCAGGGGAGCGCCGAGGTGGCCGAGTTTCCCCGTGCGCTCGCAGTATTCTTCTCCGACAACGGGGTCGTTGCCGAAGGCGTGTCGCAAAGCGGACAAGACGTGACGCGAGCCGTCGCGCGCAACATGTGCGAGGGAGCCACGAGCGCCTGCCGCATGGCGGCGTTCGCGGGTGCCGAGGTCGTGCCCGTCGACGTGGGTATGGCCCGGGGCATAGAAGACGCGCGCATGGTACGCGCGAACGTGCGGCGGGGGAGCGGCAACATCGCGCACGGCCCCGCTATGTCTCGCGATGGGGCTGTGCGCGCGATCGAGGTCGGAATCGCCGTCGCGTGCGGGCTTGCTCGCGCCGGCGTGCGCCTTCTCGCCGCGGGCGAGATGGGCATCGGCAACACGACCACCTCGGCGGCGGTGGCCGCAGTGCTCATCCGGGCGGACGCGCGGAGCCTCGTCGGCCGCGGCGCGGGGCTCTCGGACGCCTCGCTCGCGCGCAAGCGCGACGTGGTCGAGCGCGCTATCGACGCGAACTCGCTCGATCCCGCCGACCCGATCGACGTGCTCTCGAAGGTGGGCGGATTCGACATCGCGGCGATGTGCGGCTTCTACCTGGGAGCCGCGGCCTCGAAGGCGCCGGCGCTCCTCGACGGGGTCATATCCTGCACGGCGGCCTTGTGCGCGGCGCGCCTGTGTCCCAACGCCTTGGGCTACCTCGTGGGCACCCACGCATCAAGCGAACCCGCAAGCCAGGAGCTCCTTCGCGAGCTCGGTATAAAGGCACCCCTCGACGCAGGCATGCACTTGGGCGAGGGCGCGGGCGCCATGGCGTATCTGCCCCTTCTGGATTCGGCGCTGCGCGTGTACCGGGATGGGAAGACGTTCACGGCGACTGGCATGGCTGCTTACGAGCATTTCGAGGCCGGGAAATGACGGTGACGCTCGTCATCGGCGCCGCCGCGAGCGGCAAGAGCGCCTACGCCGAGTCCCTGTGCCTCGGGCACGATGGCCCTCGCGTGTACCTGGCAACGATGGAGCCCTTCGGGGAAGAGGGCGCCCGCCGCATCGCGCGCCATCGGGCGCTGCGCGAGGGTAAGGGGTTTTCCACCCTCGAGCGCACGCGTGACGTGGGCGCCGCAGTGTCCGGGCTTCCGCGCGGCTGCACGCTTCTTTTGGAGGACGTGGGCAACCTGGTTGCGAACGAGCTCTTCGTGGAAGGCGGCTTGTCCCCACGTGACCCCGAC
Source organism: uncultured Collinsella sp. (assembly GCA_902491055.1). GTDB lineage: Bacteria > Actinomycetota > Coriobacteriia > Coriobacteriales > Coriobacteriaceae > Collinsella. Next base: position 22,799 of record CABUGI010000009.1, read on the forward strand.
GCTGCGGCGCGCGAGGTGCTCGGAGGCATCGAACGGCTCGCTCAGGCCGCTGCGTATACGGTGGTGGTCACCGTCGACGTGTTCGCCGATGGGATGCGCTACGATGAGGGGACCGAGGCATGGAGGCGCGCGCTCGCGCGCGTGAACGCGGGCGTGGCGGCGCTGGCCGACCGCGCAGTCGAAGTGGTATGTGGGATTCCCGTGTGGATGAAAGGCGAAGGACCTACAAGGTGAAGATAGCAGAGGCAATTGGCGCGGCGTTCGGAACGTTCTCGCGCATCCCCGTCCCGAAATCGGCCTGGACCGATTTCGGATCAACCCATGCGCTTGCCGCGTTTCCCCTGGTGGGCGTTGCGGAAGGCTTCCTCATGACGGCGTGGGGGCACGTGGCGAACCTGCTCGGCGTGCCCGCGACCATCGTCGCGGCCGTGCTCGTGGCGTTGCCTGTGGCGGTGACGGGAGGCATCCACCTAGACGGGCTCTGCGACACCTCCGATGCGCTTGCAAGTTGGGCCCCGCGCGAGCGAAAGCTCGAGATCATGCACGACCCGCGGGCGGGCGCCTTCGGGGTCATCGGTGTTGTCGTGTACCTTATTCTGCAGTTTTCCCTGTTCACCGCGCTGCCGCTTACGGCGGGGGCGTTCCTCGCGCTTCTGTGCTCGCTCGTGTTCTCCCGCGCGCTTTCGGGGCTCGCCGTAGAATGCTGGCCTGCCGCGCGGGCGGACGGTATGGCCGTGGGGCTCTCGCCTGCGAAGAAGCGCGCGGCGATCGTCGTGCCGCTTTGCGCTTTCGCTGCGGCTTCGGCTGCAGGGATGGTCGCGTGCGCTCAGGCCGTCGGCGCCCTTATGGCGGTGGCGGGGCTTTTGGCGCTCGCGTGGTACCGCCATGTTGCCCTGTCCCGCTTCGGCGGGGTGACGGGTGATTTGGCCGGATGGTTTCTGCAATGGGCCGAGCTCGCGATGCTTGCCATGCTGGTGGCGGGAGGCATGCTCCTATGATTCTCGTGGTAGGTGGCGCGCATTCGGGGAAGAGGACCTTCGTGCGCGAAAAGCTCGGGTTCGCGGCGGACGATTTCGTCGACGCGGCGCAGCTTGCGGAGGGCGGCGTGCCCGCGGCTTTTGCCGGCCGTGTCGCGTACCGTGCTGAGGAACTCGTACGCGCGCTCGACGCTGACCGGGCGCTCGAGCGGCTGATCGGCTTCGACGCAGTGATTCTGTCCTTGGTCGGCTCGGGGGTCGTCCCCATGCGTGCGGAAGACGCCCAATGGCGCGAGCGCGCGGGGCGTCTGGGATGCGCGCTCGCTGTGCACGACGACGTCGTCGTGCACATGACGTGCGGGATTCCCCAGGTCATCAAAGGAAACCTTACCGATGCGCCTCGAGGGACGCAGGGCGCGGGCGCGCCTTTGGAAGTCGTCTTCGTGCGCCATGGTGCCACGGCGGGCACGGAAGACCATCGCTACAGCGGGGCGGGCACCGACGAGCCCCTGTCGAGTGCGGGCGAGCGCGCTTTGCGCGAGCTCGCGTGCGATCGTGACGTGTTCCGTGTTATCACGAGTGGCATGGCCCGCACCGACCAGACGGCACGCATCCTCTTCCCGAATGCGGAGCTTATGGCATGCCTCGGTCTGCGCGAGATGGATTTCGGAGACTTCGAGGGGCGATGCGCCGCCGAGCTTAAAGAGGATGCGCGCTACCGCGCCTGGGTAGACTCCTGGTGCGAGACGCGCTGCCCGCATGGCGAGGGCAAGAGCGATTTCACCCGCCGCGTCGTCGCGGCGTTTCGGGAGGCGTGCGAATCGGAGCGTGCCCAGGGGAGTGGGCGCGCCGTCTTCGTCGTTCACGCGGGTACCGTGAAAGCGCTGCTTTCCGAGCTTGCTGTCCCGAAAATGGAATACTTCGACGTGCATACCGAGCCGGGCGGCGCATGGGCCGCCACCTGGGATGGGCGCTGCCTTCGCGACGTTCGCCCCGCTTCGGGGGGCGATGCCCGGTGATGACGATTCTTGCCGTCGCCGCCGGGTTCGCGGCCGACCTTGCCTTCGGCGACCCGCGCTGGCTTCCCCATCCCGTCGTCGCCATGGGGCGCGCGATCACGTGGGCCGAAGGCCGCCTGCGGGGCGCATTCCCGCAAACGTCCGCGGGCACGCGCGCCGCAGGGCTTGTGCTCGCCGTGGCGCTTCCGCTTGCGTGTGGGCTTTTGACCTGGGGAATCCTGCATCTTTGCGGCATGGTTCACCCCGGTTTGCGCTTCGTGGCCGAGGCATGGGCGAGCTATCAGATTCTCGCGGCATGCGAGCTGCGCCGCCAGAGCCTGGCCGTGGCCAGCGCGTTCTCGAAGGGCGGCCTTGTCGCGGCGCGCGAAGCCGTCGGGCTCATCGTGGGACGCGACACGTCTGTTCTCGACGAGCAGGGCGTCGCGCGCGCCGCTGTGGAAACGGTGGCGGAGAACGCGAGCGACGGCGTCATTGCGCCGCTTTTCTACCTTTTGATCGGAGGTGCACCCTTGGGCATGGCGTACAAGGCGGTGAACACGCTCGACAGCATGGTGGGCTACAAAAACGAGCGCTACATCGACTTCGGCTGCGCCTCGGCGCGCCTCGACGATGCGGTGAACTGGATTCCCTCGCGCTTATCGGCTCTGCTCATGATCGCCGTGTGCCCGATCGTCGGGCTCGACGCGCGCGGGGCGGCGCGCATCTGGCGCCGCGACAGGCGTCGCCATGCGAGCCCCAACTCGGCGCAGACCGAGTCAGCGTGCGCGGGCGCGCTCGGGCTGCGCCTGGCGGGACCCGCGGTGTATTTCGGCAAGCTCGTTGAGAAACCGACGATAGGCGACGCGTCCCGCGAAATCGAGTGGGGCGACATCGCCCGGGCGACAAGGCTCATGCTCGCCGCGTCCGTATGCGCGCTCGTCGTCTTCGGTGCCGCGCGTGCGGCGGTCGTGGTCGCCGTGGGGGCGATGGCATGAGGGAAGACCATGCCGCGCCCCGGGCTGCCGGGGGAATCCTGCGCGCCCGTGCGCATGGGGGTAGCACGCAATCGCTCGGCATCGCTTGCGAAGGGGACGCCTCCGACCTCATTGACTTCTCGGTGAACGTGAATCCGGCAGGTCCCTCGCCGCGCGCCGTCGCCGCAGCTTGCAAGGCGCTTTCTCGAATCGACGCCTACCCCGATAGGGAAAGTCTCGCCCTCGTTCGCGCCCTAGCGCGCGCCCAGGGCATTCCCGAAGATACTATCGTCTGCGGCGCGGGCGCGTCCGACATCATCTGGCGGCTCGCCGCGGCGGTGCGCCCGAAACGCATCGTCGTGTGTGCGCCGACGTTCTCTGAATATGCGGAGGCGGCATCGTACTACGGCGCATGCGTGCAGGAGTTCCCGCTCTCCGAAGCGGACGACTTCGACGTGCCCGCCTTCTTCGCCAGCGCGATCGAGGGGCCGGGAGACGTGGCGTACCTCTGCAATCCGAACAACCCGACGGGGCGCCTCGTCGACCCCCGCGTGATCGATGCCGCGGCTTGCCGCTGCGAGCAGGTGGGCGCGCTGCTCGTCGTGGACGAGTGCTTCCTCGGATTTGCGCCCGACGCCCGCGAAAGGAGCGTGGCCGCACGCGCCGCGTGTTCGCGCCATGTGGCCGTGCTCTCCGCGTTCACCAAGCTCTACGGAATGGCGGGGTTGCGGTTGGGATATCTGATCAGCGGAAACGCCCAACTCATCGAGGGGATTCGCCGGGCGGGGCAGGCGTGGCCCGTCTCCTCGGTCGCCGAGGCCGCGGGGATCGCCGCCCTGGAAGACGTCGAATACGTCTCGCGCACGCGCGATGTATTGGCGGGCGAGCGAGCGTGGCTTTCCCACGAGCTCTCCTCGCTCGGGCTTTCCGTCGTGCCGTCGGATGCGAACTTCCTTTTAGTCCGCACGCCGGCGAAAGACATCCCCGAGCGCTTGTATAAACAGGGGGTTTTGGTCCGCACGTGCGACTCGTTTTCGGTACTGTCCCGTTTCTGGTGCCGCGTCGCGGTGCGCACGCGCAAGGAGAACGCCCGGCTTGCGATGGCGTTCAGCCGCGCGCTTCGGGCGGAAGGCGCATCGGGCGAAGGCGAACCCGACGAACGGGGCGGCGCTTCTTGCAGCGGCGCTATGGCGGGCGCGGATGGCCGAGGCTCGGCGAAGGAGGTCGATACCCGTGGGTAGGGCGAAGCCCATCATGATCCAGGGCACCATGTCGAACGCGGGGAAGAGCCTGCTTGCGGCGGGGCTGTGCCGTGTGCTTTCGCAGGACGGCCTGCGCGTGGCTCCCTTCAAGAGCCAAAACATGGCGCTCAACAGCGGTGTCACGGCCGATGGGCTCGAGATGGGGCGCGCCCAGATCATGCAGGCCGAGGCGTGCGGCATCGCGCCCGACGTGCGCATGAACCCCATCCTGCTCAAGCCCGAAAGCGACCACCGAAGCCAGCTCATCGTGGCCGGCAAGGCGCAGGGAGCCTTCGCTGCGAGGGACTACTTCGCGCGAAAGAAGGCGCTCATGCCGCAGATTTTGGAGGCGTTCGATTCGCTCGCGGAGGAAAACGACGTCATCGTCATCGAGGGCGCCGGCAGCCCCGTCGAAATCAACCTTGCCGAAAACGACATCGTCAACATGGGGCTCGCGCGCGCCGTGTCCTCCCCCGTGCTGCTCGCGGGCGACATCGACCCAGGCGGGGTGTTTGCCCAGCTCTACGGCACGGTCGCGCTCCTTGCGCCCGAGGACCACGCGTTTTTGCGGGGGCTTGTGGTGAACAAGTTCCGCGGCGATGTGGAAATCCTGCGCCCGGGTTTGGCCCCGCTCGAGAAGATGTGCGGGGTTCCCGTCGTGGGGGTCGTGCCGTATCTTACGCTCGACCTGGACGATGAGGACTCGCTCGCGCCGCGCCTATCTGCCCGCGAGGCGCGCGGCGTCATCGACGTCGCCGTCGTGCGCCTTCCGCATCTGTCGAACTTCACCGACTTCGACCCGCTTTCGCGCGTGCCCGGCGTGGGCGTGCGCTACGTTTCCTCTACGATCGATCTGGGCCGACCCGACCTGGTGGTGCTCCCCGGCTCGAAGGCCACGCTCGACGACGCGCGCTGGCTTGCGGCTAGCGGCATCGGAGCCTGCGTACGCGCGCTTTCGGCCGCGGGCACGCCGGTGCTCGGCATATGCGGAGGCTACCAGCTTTTGGGAGACGAGCTTTCCGACCCGCACGGCAGGGAAGGCGCTGGCACCGCGCGCGGGCTCGGGCTTATCCCTGCAAGTACGGTGTTCAAGGAGGAAAAGCACCTCGCCCAGTCGGAGCTGCGCATCACGGGCGCCCAAGACGCGTTCTCGGTGTGGAACGGCATGACGGCGCGCGGGTACGAGATTCACGACGGCGAAACGACCGTCTCCTGCGCCCCTGCGGGCACGATTGGCGGCAACCCAGAAGGCGCGGCCTGCGGAAACGTGTTCGGAACCTATCTCCACGGCCTGTTCGACGAACCGGGGGTGGCACTCGCCCTCGCGCGCTCGCTCGCGCGCATGCGCGGCCTGCCCGAGAGCGTCGTGGGTGCTGAGGGCGCGGTGTCCGCGGCCGATCACCGTGCGCGCGAGTTCGACCGCCTGGCCGACTCCGTGCGCGGGGCGCTCGACATGGAGTATGTCTACCGCATTATCGAGGAAGGCGTATGATCCACGTGTATCATGGCGACGGCAAAGGCAAGACCACGGCGGCGATGGGCCTCGCCCTTCGCATGCTCGCCGCAGGCCGCCGCGTCGTCGTCGTGCAGTTCCTGAAAGACGGCGAAAGCGGGGAGGCGCGACTGCTCGCCGAGCATTTCGGCGTGCCCGTGTTCGCGGGGAAGGTGTCGGAAAAGTTTACCTGGTCCATGACGTCGGAAGAACTTGCCGCGACGTGCGAGCTGCACGATGGGAACCTTGCTTCCGCGCTCGCCGAGTTCGAGGGCGCGCAGGAGGGGCTGCTCGTGCTCGACGAGGCGCTCGACGCGCTTTCGAAGGGTCTTGTCGACGAGGCGCTCGTGGACCGCGCGCTCGATATGTCCGCGCGCGGCGTCGAAGTAGCGCTCACCGGGCGCGCGCCTTCCCGCAAGATCGTGGAGAAGGCCGACTACATAACCGAGATGCGGTGCGAGAAACACCCCTACGCTCAGGGGATAGGTGCAAGGGAAGGAGTGGAGTACTAGATGGATTCCAAGGAGATGGCGCCCGGCGACATCGAGCGGCGCAGCTTCGAGATCATCACCGAAGAACTCGGCGGCCGCACGTTCCCGCCGCTTGAAGAGCCCGTCGTGAAGCGCGTCATCCACACCACTGCCGACTTCTCGTACGCCGATTCCCTCGTATTCACCCATGACGCCGCGCACCGTGCTCTCGACGCACTGCGCGCAGGGGCCACGGTGCTCACCGACACGAACATGGCGCTCGCAGGCATAAGCAAGCCCGCGCTCGCAAAGCTCGGCTGCAAGGCCGTGTGCTACATGGCCGACCCTGATGTCGCCGCGGCTGCGCGCGCCGCGGGCACGACTCGCGCCGTTGCGAGCATGGACAAAGCTTGCGGCATCGAGGGTCCGCTCATCGTGGCCGTCGGTAACGCCCCCACGGCACTTCTGCGCCTCGCCGAGCTCATGGACGCGGGGAAGATCGCGCCCGCGCTCGTCGTTGGGGTGCCGGTCGGGTTTGTGAACGTGGTCGAGGCGAAAGAGGAGCTACTCGCTCGACGCGTGCCGGCCATCGTCGCGAGGGGTCGCAAGGGCGGCTCGACCGTGGCGGCTGCCATTATGAACGCGCTGCTCTACCAGATCACGCGCGCAGGGGGCCCGAAGTGACGGCGCCCGCATCCGCGCCGGCGCTGCGCATCTTCGCCGGCACCACCGAGGGCCGTCTTCTGTGCGAATGGGCGAGCGGGGCGGGCATCCCCGCCCGTGCCTACGCGGCAACCGAGTACGGAGGCGAGCTTTTGGGCGAGCTTCCGGGCATCGAGGTGCATGCGGGCAGGCTCGACGAGGCCGACATGGAGCGCGAGCTTTCCGGCGCGCGCATCGTCGTCGATGCCACGCACCCCTTCGCTACGCTCGCAAGCGGCAACATCCGGGCCGCTTCGCTCGCCGTGGGTACACGATGCCTGCGCCTTGCGCGCCCGGCCGAGGTGCTGCCCAAAGGCGTCGTGCCGGTCGCGTCGATCGCCTGCGCGGCGCGCTTTCTCTCCGAGAACCCGGGTCGCGCGCTTCTCACGACGGGGAGCAAGGAGCTTGCTCCCTACACGCGCGTCGCCGATTTCGCGGAGCGCTTCTTCGTGCGTGTGCTCCCGCTGCCCGGTGCTATAACGAAGTGCATCGACGCGGGGTTTTCGCCGTCGCACGTCATCGGCATGCAGGGGCCCTTCACCCGCGAGCTCAACGAGGCGATGCTTCGGCAGGTGGGCGCCCAGTGGCTTGTGACCAAGGACTCGGGAACCGTAGGCGGCACGGCCGAGAAGATCGCCTCCGCGCGCGACGTGGGAGCGCGCTGTATCGTGGTCGCCCGTCCCGCCGAGGGAGGCGGGGCCCTTTCGCTTAGGGAAGTGGAAGACGCGCTCTTACGGGAGTTCGCGCGCTAGGCGCTCGCCGCGCATGCGTGCCCTCCCGCCTGCGAGGAGGAGCGCCCCGAGCAAGCTCGACCCGTACAAGCCTGTCATCCGCCAATCGCTCGAGGACGACGCACGGAACTGGCGCAAGCAGCCCTTCAATAAGTTGCGGTGAAATAGCGTCTGTTTTTGCTGCTAAATAGCATATTCAGTCCCTAATTCACCGCAACTTGTTGGTGGTGGCTTACTGGTAGCGTAGGCACTCCACCGGGTCGAGCTTTGCCGCGCGGCGAGCGGGGTAGAAGCCAAAGATTACGCCGATGCCGACGGAGACGGCGAAGGCCAGCAGCACCGTGGCGATTGAAAAGCTCGGTGTGATTTGCCCGCTGGCACCGAGCTCGCCAAGAATCCCTGATCCTGCGGCAAACATCGCAAGAGCCCAGGCCAGCAGATAGCCAATCAGGACACCCAACAGTCCGCCGGTGACGCACAGCGCCGAGGACTCGGCCAAAAACTGCGCGGTGATATCGCGACGACTTGCGCCCAGGGCACGGCGAATGCCGATCTCACGGATGCGCTCAGTCACGTTGGTGAGCATCATATTCATAATGCCGATACCGCCGACAAGCAGCGAGATGCTGGCGACAGCGCCCATGATGAGCGAGAACGCGCCCATAAAGGAGTTGAGTGCATCGATGGCGCTTTTCATGGAGGTCGCCGATACACTGTCGTACTCATCATCCTCCGCGATGCCCTTCATTGCGCGCACCTTGGACTCGATGGTCTTACAAAGCTCGTCCATGTCTGTGCCCTCGGCGGCAAGAGCCGTCACGCTGGGGAATGAAGGATTTTCGTCGCCAAACAGGCCTGAGATGGTTTCGCGCGGCATATACAGCGTGAGCGAGCCCATGGAGTCGTTGCCGCCATCAATCACACCTACAATCTGCACCTCGCCGTTGGACACCTTGATGGTTTTCCCCAGCGCATCCTGTTCGTTGCCGTAAAGCTGATCGGCGCCGCCGCGGCTGATGAGCGCCACGCGCGAGCCTGATTGGGACTCGGCCTGGGAATAGGTGCGCCCCGCAACGAGCTTGCTGGCCCCCACGGCGTCGAGCATGTCGCTATCGACACCCTGTGCCATGACGGTATAGCTTTTATCGCCGGTCTTATACTCGGTATACGCGCTGTCGACAATGCCGATCTGCTCTATCTGCGGCACCAGTTTTTGAAGCTTCTCGATGTCGGACTCGGTGAGTTCTTGCGACGAATAGATTTGCACCATGCGTGCCGCATTGAGGCCCAGACTGTTGACCAGGCTGTTTTGGATGCCGCCGATGAGCGAAGTCATGGCGATAACCGAGGCGATGCCGATGACAATGCCCAGGATGGTGAGCAGGCTGCGCCCCTTGTTGGCTTCGAGCGAGTGAAGGGCTTCCTGGATGAGATCGCGGGCGCTCATGCCATCTCTCCTTTCGGCGGGTTGGCGGAGGCGGAAATCCTGGGCAGGCTATCCACGGCGCTGCGCAGGGTCCGCGGTGCATGTGGAATATACGCGCCATCGTGAATGCGACCGTCGCGGATGGTCACGGCACGGTCGGCCTCGGCGGCGATGCCGGGGTCGTGTGTGATAAGCACGATGGTTTTGCCGCGCTTCTGGAGCTTATGGAAGGTTTCCATCACAAGCGCTCCGGTAGCGGAGTCCAGGTTTCCCGTCGGCTCGTCGGCCAGAATGATGGGCGGGTCATTGACGAGGGCGCGCGCGATTGCGACGCGCTGCATCTGGCCGCCCGAGAGCTCGGATATGCGGTGGTCCCAGTGGTCGACGGGCAGCGTGACAGCCTGCAGCGCGTGCACGGCGCGCATTTCGCGCTGGCTACGGGGCACATTGGTGTAGGCCAGCGGCAGCATCACATTTTCGATAACCGACAGGCGCGGCAGCAGGTTGAAGCTCTGAAAGACAAAGCCAATGCTCAGGGCGCGAACTTCGGTGAGCTCGTCATCGTCAAGCTCGGCCACGTTGAGCCCTTGCAGGTAGTAGCCGCCCGCCGTCGGCTTATCCAGGCAGCCTAGGATGTTCATGAGCGTCGACTTGCCCGAGCCCGAGGGGCCGGTGATAGCGACGAATTCGCCGGGATTTACCGCCAGGCTCACGTTGTGCAGGATGTGGGCGCACCCCGCCTCGCTCTCAAAGATGCGGTGCACGTTGCGGATGTCGATAACGGGACGCATTACATGCCCTCGTCGGCAGACATACTGCCCGAATCCGCGCCGTAGCCGCCGTCAGCCGTTGCGTCCGCTCCGGTGTCCATGACGAGGGTGTCGCCATCGCGCAGCTTGGTAACCGGCACGTTGGGGTTGATCTCGTTGCCCTGGTCGTCGCGCTTGACCTGTGTCTTGCCGACTACGGCTTCGTTGTCGTTTTGCGTCACGACAGTCACCTTCACGCGACGGGTTTGCTTGCCCTCGTCATCGGTCGCCACGTTGACGTAATATTGTTCGCCGTCTTCGGTCATGAGCGCCATCGTCGGCACCATCACCACGTCGTCGAGCTGCTCGGTCACCACCGATACCTCGGCCGTCATGCCCGGCTTCAGGCGCGCGTCGGGCGCCTCAATGAGAATGTCGACGTTAAAGGTTACGCTGCCGCCGCCACCGTTGGCGGCGTCGGAGTTTGCCACCGATGCGATAGCCGTGACGGTGCCCTGGCTCACGATATCGGGAAACGCAGGATACGTGACGTTGGCGCTCTGCCCAACGGCGATCTTGGCGATGTCCTTTTCGCCTACCTGCACGGTCACCTTCATCTTGGATAGGTCGGCGATCTGCATGCACTGCTTGCCGCCGCTCGTATCGCTTTCGCCCATGATCATGCCGCCTGTTACCGTGGCGCCCACCTTGGCGTTGAGCTCCACGATGCTACCCGAGCTCGGGGCCGTGACCGTACGGCTGGCTGCCTTGGCGTTCGCCTGATCGAGGTTTGCCTGGGCCGATGCGAGGCTGCGCTGTGCGGCCGATACGGCGTTTGTGTCCGCTGATGCGGCGGTGATGCCAGCTGCTGCGGAAGCTCCATCATCGTCCGTCGTTGGGGTGGCCTGCGCGGCAGCGGCGGCTTTCTGCGCGTTGGTGAGGTCTTCCTGGGCGGCTGCAACTGCACGCTGCGCCTCGGCAACGTTGCGATCGAGCTCGTCGTTTTTAATGGTCATAAGCACGTCGCCCTCGTTAACGGATTGGCCTGCCTGCACGTTGATGGAATCGACCGTGCCGTCGACAGAAGGGGAGACCACTGAGGACGAAATGGGTTTGAGCTGGCCTTTCGCCTCGACCGTTGTGGTAAACGTGCCCTCGGTCACCATGTCGGTCACAGGCCCGCTAGTGCCCTGAGGCTGCGCATTGATGACCAGGGTTGCGACAATGGCAATGAGCGCGATGGCACCTACGACGCCGGCGGCAATACTGCGTCGAAACAGCTTTTTGCGTCGACGTTCGGCACGTTTTGCCTTGAGCTTGGTATATGCCTCTTCATCGGAAATCTCGACCGTATCGTTCGTGCGTCCGCTCTGCTTGTCGGTGTGCGCGTTTGTAATCAGAGGAATCGTTTCGGTGGCACCTTCGGGCGTGCGCTCGGTATCATCTGGGCCCGGGGTGATCGTGGGGACATTCGGCATAGCGTCTCCTTTATAGAAAGAACCTCGATAATTATATGCGCCCACCGGTTGGGGCGGGCGCATAGGACGGTTTCTTTCGGAACTGTTAGATTGGTCCCAGCGGTTCCACGTTGTAGGAATGCGCGCGTTGCACTACGAGTGGACAACCACGCACAGGCCGACTTTGATGCAGTCGTGCAGTGCCTTGGCGTCGGACAGGCGCAGGTTGATGCAGCCGTGGCTGCCGCACCACTTGTACGACTCGGCGTTATCGAAGCTCTTGTCGTTTTGCCAGGTGGCATCGTGGAAGCCGGTCATGTTGCCCTCAAACGGCATCCAGTAGCTCACCGGGCTCTCATATTTGGGCTTACCGGTCTCGGGGTCCTTGGCTCCGATCAGGGTGCTGCCGCCGTCGTTGCTGTTGATCTGCCACACGCCCTCGGGGGTGGCGTCTTCGCCCGGTTTGCCGGAAATAAAGTTGGCCTCCCAAACGATATTTCCGCTCTCGTCATAGTAGCGCGCGTGCTGCTCGGACAGGTCGACGTCGATATACGCCTTCCAGTCGGGCTCTCCCTTTGCGGTAAAGGTGTCGGCCTTCTGGGAGTACTTGATCTCGATCTCGCCGGTCTGCTTGTTGTTAATGGCGTCCTCGACCTGCTTGGCGAGCGAGCTGCTGTCGATGGACCAACCAAAGTCGCCGCCTTCGACGGCGCACTGCTTGCCATCGGCGCGCGTCCACCAGCGAGTGGAGCCCACGGTATTAAAGCCATTGGCGAGCTCGGCTGCCCAGCTGCTGATCTGCGACGTATCGAGCGTGGGGTTGGCCGGATCGGCAAAGCTGATCCACTGCAGCACGGAGCTGCCGTCGACCTTTCCGGCATCCTCGCCGTTGAGCTTGAGGGTCACGTTGACGCCCAAGAAGTTGTTGGCGGCATCGCATGCGGCCTGAATCTGATCATCGGTCAGCGTTCCATTGAGCGGCTCATAGGCATCGTTGCCGAGCTTGGAAAGATCTACGGTCTCGGCCAGCGAGGCGAGCTCGAGCTCGGCATATTTAATGACATGCTCGCGGTTGAGTTTTTCGTTGGAGCGCGCCTTCTCGACGGTAAACTTGCCCGCTTGCTCGTCATAGGAGCTATTGGCCTCGAACGTGCCCGAACGTCCTTCGTTAAACTCGTCGATGGCGGCGCCCAGATCCTTCTCAAACTTCTTTTGGTCAAAGGTATCGGAGAGCATGGACAGGTCGACGTCTTGATCAAGATCGACTTCGTTGGTGGTAGCGGTTGTTTTGGTCTTGCCGCTTAAGGATTCCACAAGGCGGACCGGCCATACAAAGGCTTCGTTGTGGCTGATGATCTCTTTTGCGGCAGCTTCACCGTCGACGATGGGTTCATCGGACTCGGGCTGATAGGACCAGCTAAAGTCATCGCCTGTCACGGTGAGCTTATAGTGCTTCCATGCCGAGTTGACCTTGGTGGCGGCAGACGAAGCGTTGGAGAACGAGACGTCGACGCCGGCAATGGTGGTGTTGGGGTATGCTAGCTGCGAAAACGCTACGATGCCTACGATATAGACAATGACGATTAGACCCAGGACGACAAAGAGCGTCGTCTTTTTGCCCGACTTATTGTTGCCGGCGGACTTGCGCGCGGGGCCACGATCGCCTCGAGCGTTCGTCGGGGGCTGCTTGGGCGCATTGCCGTTTGCCTGGCGCTGCTGACGTTGTTGACGCTGCTGTCGCTGTTGGTTCGGGCGTTGGGAAGCGTTTGCTGCACTACGCTGCTGACCGTGGCTCGGCGCGATAGGACGCGGCGACTGAACGCCGCCGGTGTGCCTGCTCGGCTGCTGCGGATCGGGAATCAGTTGAGTTCGATCGTTTTGCGACATCGTATGCATATCCTTCGATTTTCGCCTTGCGGTTCATCGTGTTTTTACTGGGCTTGCATTATAGCGATTGCCCTGCTGTTTGTGGTACGGAAACGGTGGCATTCAAAAGAGGTGGGACATTTGTCCCACCTTTGAGTCGTTCTTTGCCGCTATCCGCACACACCGCATTTTGCACAGGCCGAAAGTGCGGCCGGAGCCTGCGCGATGCCGCCCTTTGCCGTCTCGCGCAGCGTGGCCGGCAACGCGTGGCCCACCGAAAGCATGACATGTGCCATCTGGTCAAACGGCACCAAGCTCTTAATGCCTGCGAGGGCGAGTTGTGCCGAGCTAAAGGCCGCTGCCACGCCAATGGCGTTGCGGTTTTGGCAGGGCACCTCCACGAGGCCACCGACGGGGTCACAAACGAGGCCCAGCAGGTTACTCAGCGCGATGGAACTGGCGTCGAGCGCCTGCTCGGGCGTGCCGCCGAGCATCTGCACCAGCGCGGCGGCTGCCATGGCAGCGGCGCTTCCCACCTCGGCTTGGCAGCCGCCCTCGGCGCCGGCAACGCAGGCGCTTGTGGTGAGGTTGAGGCCGATGGCGGCTGCGCAGTAGAGCGCGTCCATGACCTGCTCGTCGTCGAGCTGCAGGCGATCGGCGAGCGCCAGCACGCAGCCGGGCACAACACCCGCGGAGCCTGCCGTGGGGGCGGCGACAATCACGCCCATGGTAGCGGAGCGCTCGAGCACGGCCATGGCGCGGGCAACGGCGTCGGTCTGGACGGCGCCCATCAGGCTTGCACTCAAATCGTTGCGGCTGGTGGCATCGACGAGTTTGGCCTCGCCGCCGATAAGACCGCCGAGCGAACGCTGCGGATT
>CABUGI010000010.1 GCA_902491055.1 uncultured Collinsella sp.
TGCTTTAATAATTGGCGTAGCATATAGTGCGCTTTGCCTTCTTCTTTTTGCAATAGCCATAATACGTGGAGGGCATAACCTCTCGCACGATATGCTAACTGCATTTTTGCCTGCAATGATAGTCAACGCCGTATTGGTGATATCGGTTGCGCTGGAGACGGTGACCATCTATCGGATCACGGGCAGCGCCGTATTTAGCGGGGCTGTGCTAATAGTTGGATTTGTCATGAGCTTGACGCTCTACGGAACCTCCCTCCAGGCGCCTATACCGTCCTTGCGATGGATTTTCCTCTTTCCGGGGCCGTACCTTGGAGTCGGATGTGCCCTTGGGTATAGCGATATGGGTCAGCTGACACTTCTGGGATATGGTGTGGCAGCCAGCTGTCTGTCGGTATTGGTTTACGCTCTCGTGAGCTTTCGCGCTGGGGGTGTGCTCAATGGCTCGTCAGACTAGAAGATTTCTTCATTCAGAATTGAGGCATGTGAGCAAATGGACGTACGCCTTAATCCTGGTAATTTATGCGTGCATGGTGGTATTGCAGCTTAATTCTTTCCCGATGTGGTTCTGTAGCCTCCGTGAGAACAGTTTCTTGGGCTTTTTCCCAGACCCGACACTTCGGCTATCGGCAGAGGATGTCCTTCTATTTGGTAATGCAGAGGTTTTCCGCGGTCTGCTGTTCAACGTGGCCCCGTTGGCTCATGCATTGTTCTTTCCGTTCATCGCGGCTTGCATTGTGCCGCGCTTTGTCAGTTCGGGCTTTATTGAGGAACCGTGGGGGTTGTCGGAGGCTCGGGGAGGGAAGCGTGTGTGCGCTATCGTTGCGCGAGTGGTGCTGTCTTCTTTTGCCCTTTTGGGCGCATTTATCCTGTCAAGTGTCGTTTTGTACTGTCTTAACTGCGTAATCGTTTTGGATGCTCAGCAGTATTTCAACCTGAATATTTTTTGCTATCGACTTCTTCTGGCGAGTGTCGTCTGCCTTGCATATGTGGTCTCTTGCGTGATTGCTGTTTCCTATTTTGGGTCCGGCTTCGGTCCGATTGGCATGCTGCTGCTTGTCAATGTTGTAGCGATCTACATACAGCTCGAGGCCAATTCCATGCTTCCGCTTCCGTCCTCGATGCTCATGTGGATTTGCGGTGTGACCCCGTTGGGGGACGGCCAATGCGTTTCGATTTTAATTGACTGCCTAATAAACGTAGCAAGCGTTTTTACCATTTGCTTCACTATCGACCGATTGCGGTCGAGATTTATTTGATTGTTTGTGAGGGATAATCATACCGAGCAAACCAAATGCAGGCGGGCGGGCACCGTGGCTGGTGTTCGCCCGCCTGGCATAGGAGGCTTTAACCTGAGTGGTTTGCGGGCTAGCGGGCCTGCTTGACCTTTGCCGCTGCCTCGACAAACGACTTCCACAGGTTAAAGTCGGTCTCGAGCGTCTTCCACGTGTACTCGGGGTGCCATTGCACACCCAAGCAGAACGGCTGGCCTTCGACTTCGATACACTCGGGAACGCCGTCGGTTGCCTTGGCGACCAAGCGCGTGCTTTTACCCAGACGCTCGACGCAGCAGTGGTGTGCGGAGTTGGTCTGGATCAGCCTGTGCCCGCCAACCGCGCGCTCCAACAGCGAACCCGGCACGACCTCGACGGGATGCACGGGGTCGTTGAGCACGTGGGTGTGGCGCCACTGCGTGCGGCCCTCGCGAGCGCCCAGGCTCGGCACGTCCATGCACAGGGTGCCGCCAGTGGCGACGTTGAGCAGCTGCGTGCCGCGGCAGGTGGTAAAGAGCGGCTTCTTGGCGCGAAGCACCTCGTTAACCAGCTTAAACTCAAAACGGTCGCGAATCTCGCAGCACAGCGTGGGATCGTAAGGACGCTCGTCGCCCCAACGTTTGGGGTTGACGTCCGGGCCGCCGGGAATAGCGACACCATCGGCGATTTCCACGTAATGACGGATGACCTCAATGTCCTCGGTGATGGACATCTGCAGTGGCAGGCCGCCGGCGGCAAGGATGGCATCGACAAAGACGCTTGCGATTTCCTCGTTGGGAGAGAGCGTCTCGCTTAAAAACGGCTTTGCATCTTCCCAGCGCGGCGCGACGAGGATGAGTGGGCGGTCGGCGGGGGCGACGTCGACGTGCGGGGTATAGGACGAGGAAGTACGTGTTCCGATCATTGGTGTTGCTTTCGAATCCGGGTGGACATGGCACAGGGGTGCGCGGGACAAACGCTGGTGATGAATTTGTCCGCGCGGCAATTGGGTTAGTGGCCCTTGATGGAGTTGAGGAAGTCCTGGGCGCGCTTGGTCTGGGGATGGTCGAAGAACTCGTCGGGCGTGCCGGTTTCCACGATCTGGCCGTCGGCCATAAAGACGACGCGGTCGGCTACGCGGCGGGCAAAGTTCATCTCGTGCGTGATGACGATCATCGTCATGCCCTGCTGCGCCAGACGGACCATGACCTCGAGCACCTCGTTGATCATCTCGGGGTCAAGGGCGCTTGTGGGCTCGTCAAAGAGCATGGCCTTGGGTTGCATGGCAAGCGAGCGAGCGATGGCCACGCGCTGCTGCTGGCCGCCCGAAAGCTGCGCGGGCACCTTGTCGGCCTGCTCGGCCACGCCCACGCGGCTCAGCAGGTCCATGGCGCGCTCACGGGCCTCGTCCTTGGACACGCCCAGCACGTCGACCGGCCCCAGCATGACGTTCTGCAGCACCGTCATATGTGCGAACAGGTTGAACTGTTGAAACACCATGCCCAGCTCGGCACGCATGCGGGCAAGATCCTTGCCTTCCTGCGGCAGGGGCTCGCCCTCGATGAGGATCTCGCCCGAGTCGATGGTTTCCAGGCGGTTGATGGTGCGGCACATGGTCGACTTGCCCGAGCCCGAGGGGCCAATCACCACGACGACCTCGCCGCGGTCGACCGACAGATTGATGTCGTTGAGAACGTGCAGGTCGCCATAGTGCTTATCGACGTGCTTGAGCTCAATCAGCGGCTGATTGCCGGTAGAAGAAGTGCTCTGTGCCATGGTGCTCGGCTCCTTATGACTCGAAATGGTAAAGTGTTAGCGGATGATGGTCGCGCCGGTCTTGTGCGAAACATAGACAGCGGCCTTGTTAATCGCGACGTTGATGAGGATGTAGATGACCGCGATCACCAAGTAGACCGATACGAGTGCATCATAGTTGGTAATGAGCACGCGGGCATTTTGCATGAGGTCGGGGTAGCTCACCACATAGGCGACGGTGGTGTCTTTGACTACGACCACGAGCTGCGAAATCAACGACGGAATGATAAATCGAATCGCCTGCGGCAACACGATTTTAAAGGTGATTTTAGCTTTGGAGAGACCGAGCGCCTGGGCCGCCTCGACCTGGCCGCGCGGCACGGCATTGACGCCGGCGCGGAAGATCTCGGCAAGTACGCCGGCTGCAGCGAGCGCGACGGGGAGCGTGAGCATCCAAAACGACGGCAGCGCGATCTTGTACTGGGGCAGCACCAAAAAGAAGAAGTAGATGAACAGAAGGCTCGGCACGCCGCGGAAGAAATCGGTGAGCACGCGGCAGACCAGCTGCAGCGGCTTAATGCCGCTGGTGCGGCCGAGCATAAGGGCTAAGCCCAGCACCAGCGCAATGACGCCAGCAGTGACTGCGACTTTAACGGTGCCCTCAAAGCCGGCAAGCAGGAACTTCCAGGTGGTGAGGTGCGTAAAGAAATACCAATAGTGGACCGAAAGCTGGCCGGTCACATAAAAGCGCTGCAGCACCAGGATGGCGAGTGCGGCGACGGCAACAAGCGAGATGGCGGTGCCGATGCGAATCTTGGCGCGCATCTTGGGGCCGGGAGCTTCGTAGAGCGCATCGCGCATGGTAAGCTCAGGGGAGGAGTGCTTGCTCATCGGAGGATCCTCACCTTCTTATCGATGTAGTTGCCAATGTGGCTCACCACAAAGGCCGTGCCCAGGTAGCCGAGCGCCGAGATAAAGAACGCGGCGACGCCACCGAGCGAGCGCGTGTTGATATAGCTCACCACGCCGGTGAGCTCTTGCGGCTTAAGCGGCACCTGGCTGCCGAGTGCGGTGGTGAGCATGACGGCGATAAAGAGGTTGGTCATGGGCAGCACACTCGAGCGCAGCGCCTGCGGAATCACGATCTTGGCGAGGATACGGCTGAAGCTCATGCCCAGCGAACGTGCGGCTTCCACCTGGCCGACGCCGACGGTGTTGATGCCGCTCATAAAGTTCTCGGAGCCAAAGGCCGAGCCCAAAAGGACCGTAGCGACGATAACGCAGGTGCGGTAGGGCAGAACGACCTTGAGCGGCGGCAGCGCATAGACGACGATGATGAGCAGCGCGATGCCGGGGATGTTACGGAAGACTTGGACATACAGGTCGCCAAAGACGCGCAGTGGCTTGAGCGGCGACACGCGCATCACGGTGACGGCGACGGCCAGTACCATGGCGATGGCAAACGACTCAAGCGTCATGCCCCAGGTTGCTAGCAGCGCGTCGATATAGTTCTGGCCATAGAGCGACCAGAGCTCGGAGAGACTCATGCGGACCTCCCGCCGATAAGGAAAGGGGCTCCCGTGTGTACGGAAGCCCCGACAACTCAGTGAGGAAACAGTTTACCGCAATAAAGCGCACCATGCGTTTCCATATGGTTTCGTTGCGGTCGTTACCAGGCTCGCTGCCTAGGCGCCGATCTCGGGCAGCTCGGGAACATTGGTGTCGCCCGTACGGTCGCCGATGCAGATCTGCCACAGCTCGGTCCAGGTGCCATCGTCCTCGATCTTCTTAAGGAAGTCGTTGACAAAGGCGACGCCGTCGGAATCGAGCGGCAGGCCGATACCATAGGGCTCCTTGCTGCCGAAGGGCTTGCCGGCAATCTTGTACTTACCGGGCTCGCGGACCAGGGCGCTCTGCTGCATGTTGTTATCGATGACGTAGGCGTCAACGCGGCCCTGCTGGAGTGCCTGGCGGGCCTCCTCGTCGGTCTTGAACTCCTGCTGGCTGGCCTTGGGAGCGAACTCCTCCAGGATGGCGGGGCCGTTGGAGCCGGACTGGACGGCGACGTTCTTGTCGGCCAGGTCGTCGACGCTCTTGATGTCGTCGTTATCGGCGAGCACCAGGATAGCCTGCTGCGTGTAGTAATAGGGACCGGCAAAGGAGACGAGCTTCTTGCGCTCGTCAGTGATGGTGTAGGTGGCAAAGACGGCATCGACCTGGCCGTTCTGCAGGACGGACTCGCGCGTGTCCGAGGTCACCTGGGTGATCTCGACCTTGTTCTCGCCCAGGATGTAGTTGGACAGAAGCTGCGCGATGCCAGCATCGAAGCCGCGGGTCTGACCGTCTTTCTCGTTGAGGAGGGAGAAGAGCGTGGAGGTCTGAACGCCACCGATCTTAAAGACGCCGGCGTCCTTGATGGCCGTCGCCCAGGTGCTGGCGGCGATGGCGTCGTCATCGGCCTTGGGGCCGTTGTCGACGAGCTTGTCGAATGCCTTAGCGTCGAGCGTGGTGGAAGCCTCGGTATCCTCGGAGCCCTTGGAGGAGCCGGCGGCGGAACCCTTGTCGGCCTCGGCGCTGGTGTCGGAGCAGCCGGCAAGACCAAGGCCGGCGACGGTTACGAAAGTGGCGGCAACGAAGCCGCGACGGTCGAGAACGACCTGCTGGGAGAGGTTCTTGCTCATGGTAGAACACCTTTCTCAATAAAATCCCTAGCGGTTGAGTAGAGTTATACCCTATCGCGCTCAAATGGGTCAACACGAAATAACTCAAAAACATACTTACCTTATGGGTAATTCTACCTACCAAAAAGGGACAGGCACCTTTGTGGTGGTTCTTGCAGATGTGACGGCCTGCCTCGCTGCTTTGTCTCAATCTGTAACAGGTAGACGAGGAAATGGGTTCTAACTGTTACAGATCGAGATTTTCTCTTCAGGGGAATTCGAATGTCTCAATCTGTAACATCTGGACGGCCAAAAGGTCCCTATCTGTTACAGATTGAGACAAACGTCGGGGACTAAGACGTCTTGTCTCAATCTGTAACAGTTAGACGGAAATTCGGGCCCTAGATGTTACAGATTGAGATAATCGCGTCGCGAAAATTAAAACCTCCGCAGGGATGCTTCCCTTGCGGAGGTTTTCTTACTCGTTGAGTAGCCTTACGGCTTCGGCGGCCATGTTCTCGACCGTCATGCCGTTCTGCGCGAGCAGTTCGTTGGGATCGTAGCGGTCGGGGAAGCCCTTGGCGATGCCGAAGGTGCGCGTGCGCACGAGCGTGCAGGCCAGGTAACACGCCACGCGC
This sequence comes from uncultured Collinsella sp., assembly GCA_902491055.1. Lineage (GTDB taxonomy): Bacteria > Actinomycetota > Coriobacteriia > Coriobacteriales > Coriobacteriaceae > Collinsella. The sequence continues at coordinate 6,304 of CABUGI010000010.1, forward strand.
TCGCCCCAGCCGCCGTCCAAGATGCCGTCCTCGAGGGTGACGACAACGCGATGCTCGGCGGCAAGACTGTCGAGGAACTCGCGGTCGAGCTCGGTTGCGAAGCGCGGGTTGACGAGCGTGGCCTCGATGCCGTACTCGGCGGCCAAGCGGTTTGCCACGCGCTCGCCCAACTCAAAGAAGTCGCCGAGCGCAAGCACGGCCACATCGCGGCCCTGACGCACCACGTTGTAGCGAACGGCGCTATAGTCGGTGTCCTCGGCAGGCGCCAGATCGGGACGGCTCACCAGGCCGATGCCCGGTACGCGGATTGCCACGGGATGCTCGCGGTGGTCGAGCGACCAGCTCAGCATGGACAGATATTCCTCCATGCAGGCCGGCGCCAAGTAGTGCATGTTGGGAAGACCGCCCAGCATGGAAATATCAAAGAACGAAAGATGCGTCTCGGACGTGGTGCCAAAGATTGACGCACCAAACACCAAAATGGTTGCGGGGGCGTCGTTGAGGCACAGGTCGTGCCACAGCTCGTCGTAGGCGCGCTGCAAAAACGTACCGTACACACCAAAGACTGGCTTGGCGCCCGAGCGCGCAAGCGCGGTGGCAAAGGTCACGGCGTGCTCCTCGGCAATGCCCACATCGACGAACTGTTTGCCGGCGGCAGCGCGAAGCTCGGGTGTAAAGCCCATAATGTAGGGCGTGGCGGCCGTGATGCCAACGACCTGTGGATCGCGCTCGATGGCGGCGCTGAGCGCCTCGCCCGTAATGTCAGCATAGGTGCGCGGCGCGGGCTCGCTCGGATGGCCCGGGCAAAGCTTGCGCCCAGTCGCCATGTCAAACGGACCCACGTGGTGCCAGCGTTCGGGGTCGCTCTGGGCCGGCTCAAAGCCCTTGCCCTTGGCGGTGGAGACGTGCAGCACGATGGGATGATCGATATTGCGCAGTTCCTGCAGCGCGTCGACCAGGGCCAACACGTCGTTGCCGGCGTCCAAATAACGGTAGTCGAGTCCCATCGCGCGGAAAACGTTGCGCTCACAGGTGCCGTTGCTGGTGCGCAGCTCGGCCAGATTGCGATAGAGGCCACCGTGGTTCTCGGCGATGGACTGGTCGTTATCGTTAACGATGATGATTAGGTTGCTGTCGAGTTCGGCGGCATTGTTGAAGCCCTCAAACGCCAAGCCGCCCGAAAGCGAGCCGTCGCCAATGATGGTGATGACGTTGTAGCTGTCGCCCGCCAGATCGCGGGCGTGTGCCAAGCCGCAGCCCAGGCTCACCGATGTGGAGGTGTGGCCCATGGCGAACAGGTCGTGCTCGGACTCGTCGGGATTGGCAAAGCCAGAAGCCTCGCCAAAACGTTCCGGATCGATATAGGTATACGCGCGCCCGGTCAGCGCCTTGTGGGCGTAGGTCTGGTGCGAAACGTCAAAGACAATCTTGTCGATAGGGGAGTTAAACACGCGATGAAGCGCAACCGTAAGCTCAACGACGCCCAGGTTGGGGGCAACGTGTCCGCCGACAGCGGCGGAGCTTTCGAGGATGGCGTGGCGAATCTCGCCGCAGAGCAGCGGAAGCTCGGCGCGGTCGAGAGCCTTGACGTCCTCGGGCGTTGTCGTTTGCGTAAGCAGCATCGTTGTGGGTTACTCCATGCGAATCGAGCGCCGGCGCTCCCTCGGCCGACACAATTGCACAAGACAGTCTCGCACATTTTGGCGTTTGATATGTGACGGCGGCGCGGTAATTCGACAACTGGTGGGGCAAAACGTTTTGTCCGATGCCATACTGATAGATTCGATGATGATTTTTTCAATACGTGCAGGCCGTGGCTTGCCGCCGTGAGCCGCTGGAAGGAGGCAGCATGTCCGATGCCGTTCGTGCCGAGAAAATCGCGCACGAGGTCGACGATGCCGCCCGCCAGCTCGCCCAGGCGGGCCGCTTGGACCTGACGCGCGAGTTTATCCAGCATGGCGACGTGACGGTCTATGCACATGTGACCTCGGTGGCACGGGCAAGTCTGTCCTTTGCCGAGCACTTGGGCCGTGCTGGCATTTCGATCGACCGTGCCTCGCTGCTGCGCGGGGCCTTGCTGCACGACTACTTTCTCTATGATTGGCACGACCCCGACCCGAGCCATCGACTGCACGGATTTCGACATCCGTTTTTTGCCCTGGCGCGTGCCGAGGAAGATTTTGAGCTGACGCCGCGAGAGCGGAATATTATCGTGCGGCATATGTTTCCGCTGGTGCCGGTGCCGCCGACGTGTCGCGAGGCGTGGATTGTTTGTCTGGCGGATAAATGGTGTGCTCTGCGTGAGACGGTCGCCGGCCGCCTGCCGCGCAAGGACGAGACGGACGATAGCGTGAGTAAAGCATCGAGCGAAAAGAGGAGAGGGTAGACGGTGGAAACCGCGATCGATATGGCGTTTGGCGGTGCGACGCTTGCCGCCTGTCCGCTCTCGGCATTGGTGCTCTCGTTTGCTTTTTACGGGCTTTGCGGCTGGGCTTGGGAGTCGACAGTATGCGCCATGCTCAACCAAGGACGCTTCGCCAACAGCGGATTTTTGCTGGGGCCTTGTTGTCCTATCTATGGTGTGGGCGGCATAGCCTGCTGGCTTTTGCTGCGCGGAATTCCGGATGCCTCGAGCCAGTTTGTCGCCGCGGCGCTTGTGTGCAGCGTAATCGAGTACAGTGTGGGCCTCCTATTGGAAAAGACAACAGGCGCTCGCTTTTGGGACTATTCGCACCTGCCGTTTAACCTGCACGGACGCATCTGCCTGTACTGGGCCTGCGCGTTTGGCTTGGGTGCGCTGTGCATTTGCCGCGTAGTGGAGCCGGCATTGCTGGGGCTGCTCGGCCATCTGCCGGTGCTGATTGTGCGGCTGTCCGCCTTTATCGTCGCGGTCGCGATGATGGTCGACGCGGCATGCTCTTTGGCCAGTTGGCGCCGCCTGTCCGATCAGCTGGAGCGTGTGCGCGCCGACCTTGCCGACCGCATCAATGAGTCACTTGCCGATGCCTCGGACTCAATGCTCGAGCGCATTCCCGAATCGACGATCGACTCGGTGGCACAGACGCATATCCGCAGCCGTGCCGTTAACGCGTGGCTGGCGGAGCTGGGCGATGCGACGCTCGATGCCCTGCGCGAGAAGGCTTCGATGCCGACGTTTATCTCGGATGGTGCTCGCGGCTTGGCGCTCGCTGCCCGCCGCGTGGCCGATGCCGCGCCGAGCATGCCGCGTCCGTCGCTCAGTCGTCGCCTTGCCGGCAAGCGCATGAGCCGTCCGGTGCCAAGCGTGTCGCTCAGCCGCCGCGACCTACGCTTCTTTAACGCCTTCCCGCGTCTGCGCATCAATCGCTACGAAGGTGTCATCCGCGCTACCGACCTCCGCGACCGAGCCCGCGAGCTGTTCCGCCGCTAGCCGGGACGGGGTGGGCCGGCTCCTGTCGTCCTTGCGTTTCCCGTTGGTTTCGCGCCCGTTGCCGCGCCGTTTCCAAGATTGCGGTGCCGTTGGAGACGGCAAGAGTTGGGTCGAGCCGGTCGAGGAGGTTATCCGCATCCGCGCCGGCGAACATGGCCCCTCTGCGGTGTAGGACAATCTTTCGCCTGACGGGCGTGCCTCTCTTGGGATGCGCCCGTTCTCGTCTACAATATCGTGCAGACGAAGGAGAGGCGTATCCATGATCAAGATGTTTGCGAGTGACTTAGACGGAACGCTGCTGAACGCCCTGCACGAGGCAGATGGGACCATCCGCCGTGCCATTCGCGAGCTGACCGAGGCCGGCCTGCATGTGGTTCCCGCGACCGGGCGCTCGACGCTGCCGATTGGCGAGCATGGCTTTACGGGCCTGGCACTCGACGCCTGCTGCTCCAATGGGTCCATCGTGCGCGACAGCCATGGCGAGGTGCTCAGGACCTGGACCATCGACTCGCAGATTACCGAGGAGCTGCTCAAGGAGTTTCCGGATATCTGTTTTGACTGCTCCACGCCCGATGGCATGTTCTCGAGTGGATCGTTCGAGATGCACCAGGCAGGCTTTAAAAAAGACAGTCCTATCAAGCGCATCGTGATGCGCGGTATGCGTGCACGTGGCGGGTACCACGAGGAACAGTATTTCGACCAGTCGATCGGTGACATCCTGCGCCACGATGTGTGCAAGATCAACTGTCGCGTGACCTCGCCCGAGCTGGAGCGCGACCTTAAGGCGTATTTGGCCGAGCGCTCGGACCGTGTGGTCAACGCGCCGTTTGATCCGGTGATGTTCGAGATCACGGACGTGGCGTGCAACAAGGGCGAGAGTGTGGCCTGGCTGGCGGGCTACTACGGCATTGCCGAGGACGAGGTCGCGGTTTACGGAGACGGCGGCAACGACATTGCCATGCTCAAACGCTTCCGCCATAGCTACGCGACCAAAAACGGCAGTGACGCGGCCAAGGCTGCCGCGAGCGCGACTATCGGTAGCTGCATGGCCCACGCCGTTCCCAAACACATGCTTGCCACCATGCACAAGCAGAATTCCTGCACCGTAATCGAATAATGTGACAAAGGGACAGCCCTTTTGTCACAGGTGACGCTGGTCTCTTGAAATACGAACAAACATTCGCATATCTAACTGCGCTTTGATAGAATTGATACTGTTGGCGGCAGTTCCATGTGCCGGGCAACGCCCTCCATCTGATGGGAGGTGATGCCCATGACCGATCTGATTGATTTCGTGAGACTTCTGACCGCTTTGGTCTCGTTCTCCACGGCGCTCGTCGGGCTTTCCGAGGCACTCAAGCAACGTTCGAAGCAACGTAAAAGGGGTCGCCGCCGCTAAGGCGTTGACCCCTTAATCCAAGCAACGGCGCTGCCCAGCTTTCCAGAACTTGGGCTGCCGTCGACACTATTCTACCCACGAATGACATTTTGAACAATCGGCAATGCCGCTCCAAAAGCCAGGCACAACTGGCACAACCTAGGCGGTCGCTGAATGTGACAAAGGGACTGCCCTTTGTCACATTCCAAATATTGCCTTTACGTGTTGATACACACGGTGTGCAATAATACTCGCACTGTGCAATAGCGTACAGTCTGAGTAACAAGGAGGACGCTTGTCCCAGCTCGAGAAATGTGATCGCCGGTCCCTTCGCTCGCAGCGCGCCCTTCGCCAGGCGCTTGCCAGCGAGCTTGCCGAAAGCGGCGACCTTTCGCGCATTAACGTCGCGTCGCTCACCGAGCGCGCCGGTCTTACGCGTCGAACGTTCTATTCGCACTACCGCGATATCCCCGACTTTATCAGCCAGATCGAGGACGGCCTGCTTGCCGAGATTCGCGAGCGGGTGGAGCTTATCACCGCAGCTCAATTACCCGATCTTTACCGCAACATCGACGAGCTCGAGCCGGCACCCGGTTCGGTTGAGCTGCTTCGCTATCTTGCGGCTAATCGCGACCTTATCGGGGCCCTACTGGGCCCGGGCGGCGACCCCGCCTTTATTAAAAAGATCATCGATACCGCACGCGAGGCCGTGGTGCCGCGTGCACAGACGGGCATCTTGGGCCTGGCACTGGGCACCTTCTTTGACTACTACGTTACCTATGTCGTGAGTGCCGAGGTCGGCCTGATTCAGCGCTGGTTTGAGCGTGGGCTCACCGAATCGCCCGAGACCATGGCGCGCATTATGACGGTTATCGCCTTTGTGCGCCCCGGCGACCTGTATGGCCAACCCATCGATATCAACGTGCCGGAATACGGCATGAAGCTATTGAACCTACAGCTCGAGGACGCGGCCGACACCGCCGCAGCCGTCGAGTCCAACAACTAAGAGGAGAGACAATGAGCAAACTCGTCGAGGGCATTAAGGACCGTATGGTCGCTGCCGCGCGTGAGGCTGCACCCGCCGTGGTGGATGCCGCGCAGAAGGCCGCGACCGCAGCTGCCGAGAAAGTTGCCGAGGCAGTTGCCGATGCCAAGAAAACGGCAGGGGAGACGTCCGTCGCTAGCGAGCCCGCCACCGCCGCCGATCCCGTAGCCGCCGCCCACGCCCCCGAAGGCGCGATTTTCAACCCCGAGAACGCTCGCGGCAGCCTGCATCTGGGCATCGACGTGGGCTCCACCACCGTTAAGCTCGCCGTGCTCAACGACGACAACCAGATCGTCTACGCCAAGTACCAGCGCCACCACACCGACGTCCGCGCCTGCGCCCGCGACCTGTTCGAGGGCGCTGCGACCGTGCTGCCGACGGCCCAGATGACCTGCGCCATTACCGGCTCGGGCGGCCTGCTGCTGTCCCAGTGGCTCGACCTGGAGTTTGTCCAGGAGGTCATCGCCAGCAAGCGCGCTGTCGAGACTCTTATCCCGGCCACCGACGTTGCCATCGAGCTGGGCGGCGAGGACGCCAAGATCATCTATTTCGACAACGGCATCGAGCAGCGCATGAACGGCACCTGCGCCGGCGGCACGGGCGCGTTCATCGACCAGATGGCAACCCTGCTGCACACCGACGCCAGCGGCCTTAACGAACTCGCGGCCAACGCCACCACCATCTATCCCATCGCCAGCCGCTGCGGCGTTTTTGCCAAGACCGACGTCCAGCCGCTGCTCAACGAGGGCGCCCGCCCCGAGGACGTGGCGGCCTCCATCTTCCAAGCCGTCGTGACCCAGACCATCTCGGGCCTGGCGTGCGGCCGTCCCATTCGCGGCAACGTCGCCTTCCTGGGCGGCCCGCTGCAGTATCTCTCTGAGCTGCGCCACCGCTTCTACCTCACGCTCAACCTGGACGAAGAGCACCGCATTGTGCCCCAAAACGCTCACCTGTTTGTGGCGAGCGGCGCCGCCATGGCGCACGAGTCCAACAAGCTCAGCACGTTCCCGCAGCTCATCGAGGCCATCGACAGCTTGGGTGACACGCAGGGTGCCGAGGTCGAGCGCCTGGATCCGCTCTTTGCCACCGACGAGGATTTTGCCGAGTTCAAGACTCGCCACGACACCGAGGTCGTCCCCAAGGGTAAGCTCGACGGCTACACCGGCCGCGTGTTCATCGGTATCGACGCCGGTTCCACCACCATGAAGGCCGCGCTCGTGGGCGAGGACGGCCAGCTGTTGCACACCTGGTACGGCAACAACAACGGTGACATCCTGGGCACGGCCAAGGTCATCATGGCCGATTTCTACAACCACATCCCCGCCGGCTGCACCATCGGCCACGTGACCACCACGGGCTACGGCGAGGCACTGCTCATCGAGGCCCTCAAGGCCGATTCCGGCGAGATCGAGACCGTCGCGCACCTGCGCGGCGCCAAGGCATTCCTGCCCGGCGTCGAGTTTATCCTGGACATTGGCGGCCAGGACATGAAGTGTCTGCGCGTCAAGGACGGCGTCATCGAGCACATCATGCTCAACGAGGCTTGCTCGTCGGGCTGCGGCAGCTTTATCGAGAGTTTCGCCGTGTCTATGAACATGGACGTGCGCGCGTTCGCCGATGCCGCCATCCATGCTAAGGCTCCCGTCGACCTGGGCAGCCGCTGCACGGTCTTTATGAACTCGCGCGTCAAGCAGGCGCAAAAGGAAGGCGCCACGGTGGGCGACATCGCGGCCGGCCTGTCCTATTCCGTCATCAAGAACGCCCTGTTCAAGGTCATTAAGCTGCGCGACCCCAAGGAGATCGGCAGCCAGGTGATCGTCCAGGGCGGCACCTTTATGTCCGATGCCACGCTGCGCGCATTTGAGCAGCTCACCGGCGTTCATGCCGTGCGTCCCGACATCGCCGGCTGCATGGGCGCCTACGGTGCGGCCCTGCTCGCCCGCGATCGCGCCGGCGCCGACGGCACCTCGACCATTCTTTCTGCCGAGGACATCGCGCACCTTACCGTGACGCAAAAGCATGTCCGCTGCGGCCGTTGCTCTAACAACTGCCAGCTTACCGTCAACGACTTTGGCGGCGGCAGGCGCTTCATTACCGGCAACCGCTGCGAGAAGGGCGCCGGCCACAAAAAGCAGAAGACTGAGGCCCCCAACCTTTTCAAAAAGAAAAACGAGCTGCTCTTTAACCGCGAGATCCTGAGTCCCGACGAGGCCCCGCGCGGCACCGTGGGTATCCCGCGCGCACTCAACATGTACGAGAACTACCCCTTCTGGCACGCGTTCTTTACGCGCCTGGGCTTTAGCGTGCAGCTGTCCGACCAGTCGAGCAAAAAGACCTACCAGGCGGGCATCGAGTCCATGCCGTCCGAGAGCGTGTGCTACCCGGCAAAGATGAGCCACGGCCATGTGATGAACCTCATCGACCGCGATGTCGACTTCATCTGGATGCCGTGCGTGCGCTGGGAGCGCAAGGAGGATCCGACGGCTGGCAACTGTTACAACTGCCCCATCGTCATGAGCTACCCCACAGCGCTGGCGCTCAACATCGACGAGATTCGCGAACAGAACATCGAGTTCCTGTATCCGTTTGTGCCGTATCACGATAAGACCGAGCTTAAGCGCCGTCTGTACCAGGTGCTCGCCGTCGACCGTGTGGCCGATGCGCAAGCCGGTCGCGGTCGCGTGCGCGGTCCCAAGATCACGCGCTCCGAGGTCGATGCCGCCGTCAACGCTGCTTTTGAGGCCGATGCGCGTTTCCACGAGGATATCCAGACCATGGGCGAGGAGGCTCTTAAGTGGGTCGAGGACCACGGCGGTCACGGCATCGTGCTCGCCGGTCGTCCCTACCATAACGACCCCGAGATCAACCATGCCCTGCCCGAGCTTATCTCGAGCTTTGGCTTTGCGGTCTTTACCGAGGATTCGCTCGCGCATCTGGTAAAGCCCGAGCGTCCGATTCGCGTCGTCGACCAGTGGATGTACCACAGCCGCCTGTACGCCGTCGCCCGTTTTGTGACGATGCGCAACGACCTGGACCTGATTCAGCTCAACTCTTTCGGCTGCGGTCTGGATGCTCTGACCACCGATCAGGTGCAGGAGATCCTGGAGGCCAGCGGCAAGATCTACACCGTGCTCAAGATCGACGAAGTATCCAACCTGGGTGCCGCGCGCATCCGTATCCGCTCGCTCATGGCAGCGCTCAAGGACCAGGAGGCCGAGCGCCTGGCCGAGGCCACGGCCGCGGGCGAGGCCTACGAGCAAGGCGATGCCGCGCCGGTGGCGCCCTCCACGGATGCCCCCGCGTTCGCGAGCCGCAAGTACACGTTTGAGGCGCAGCGTGAGAGTGCTTCGACCGCGTGGCCCAAGGTGCCCTTTACCGAGCAGATGCGCGAGGAGGGCTACACCATCCTGTGCCCGCAGATGGCGCCGATTCACTTTGACCTGGTCAAAGAGGTGTTCCGCGGTGCCGGCTACAACTTGGAGCTGCTGCCCTCGACCGACCACGATGCCGTCGAGGCTGGCCTGCGCTACGTGAACAATGACATTTGCTATCCGTCGATCCTGGTGACGGGCCAGATCATGGAAGCCATCGAGAGCGGTCGGTACGACCTGTCCAAGACGGCCGTGGTTATCAGCCAGACCGGCGGCGGCTGCCGTGCCACCAACTACATCGCACTCATCCGCAAGGCCCTGCGCGAGAGCGGCCACCCCGAGATCCCGGTGATCTCGCTTTCGGCCGTGGCGCTCGGTGAGGACAACCCCGGCTTTAAGATTACGCCGGCACTGCTTAAGCAGGCAGTCTACGCAGTGCTCTTTGGTGACGTCATGATGCAGATGCTCTATCGTTGCCGCCCGTACGAGGCCACGCCCGGTGCCGCCAACGCACTCTACGAGGAGTACATGGCGCGCGCCCGCAAGCTGGCGCCTAAGTTCAACAGGCACAACTACACCAAGTTGTGCCGCGAGGCCATCCGCGCGTTCGACACCATGCCGCTTGTGGGCGAGGGTACCAAGCCGCGCGTGGGCGTGGTTGGCGAGATCCTGGTCAAGTTCCATCCCACGGCCAACAACCACGTGGTCGATGTCATTGAGCGCGAGGGCTGCGAGGCCGTGGTACCGGGCCTGCTCGACTTCTTCCTGTACTCCATGAGCAACGCCGAGCTGCAAAAAGACGAGCTGGGAAGCTCTGCCACGGCGCGCGCTAGCATGCAGGCACTCATTAAGCTGGTGGACTGGATGCGCACGCCGGTGGAGGAGATGCTCGAAAAGTCCCGCCGTTTCGAGGCGCCCGAGCGCATTGGCACCATGGCGGACAAGGCTCGTACGGTGCTTTCGGTGTGCAACAACATGGGCGAGGGCTGGTTACTCACGGCCGAGATGCTCGATCTGATTGACCACGGTGCGCCCAACATCATCTGCACGCAGCCCTTCGCGTGCCTGCCCAATCACGTGGTGGGTAAGGCCGTGATCAAGGAGCTGCGCCGCCAGCATCCCGAGAGCAACATCGTCGCGGTGGACTACGACCCCGGCGCGTCCGAGGTCAACCAGCTCAACCGCATTAAGCTCATGATCAGCGTGGCCAAGGAAAACATGCGCGCCGGCAAGGGCTTTAAGCTCGAGAAGGTGGCGCCGCTCGCGATGGACGAGGTCACCGGCCAGATGCGTGCCCACGATGGCTGCGTGAGCTGCGGCTCGGTCGACGAGAGTGCCGTGGCGTCGGTCGCTGAGCGCCTGGGACGCGGCATTAAGAAGTAACTGGCCTGCTTTGGGCTAGATATGAGACAAACGGGTGGTAGCCGTACCGGCTACCGCCCGTTTTTGCTGGACATATGTTGCGCAAATGATCTCGCTGCAGCCTTCCGTGGGCTTGCCCGATTTTTGGGCCGGCTCGGGCTTTGAGGACAAGTTGCTGCAGGCCCAAGGCGATTTTTCGCTCAACGCAGGCCAGCACAGTGTGACCTATCTGCCAAACGACGAGACGACCGGTACGGTCGTCCCATCACCAGCTACGAGATGGAAGCCGAGAAGTACATCTATCGCGTGTGCAAGTACGAGCTGTAGGGCCGCGCTTAGGTTTGACCAATGGAGTATGAAAACACGCCGTTCGCCGATGCCCCCTCCGCGAGTGGCAGCCATATGGTTTGATATCAGAAACATATAGTTGTCGTCAGCCTGCTGGCGACGTTCCCCCTGATATCGGAGGTTCCAGGTATGTTTCGCGCTCCGTTAAACAACTATCGATTGGGCTAACATGGGCCGCCGTGCTATTTCGATAACCCTTGCAGTGATCTGCCTGGCTGTGCTCCTGGGCGCTACAGGGCTGTTTGCTATAAGCCGAGAAACGTCCTATATGCAGGAATGCGCTTCCGAAGGGTTTGCCATTGATGGTTACTATCGGGATGACAAAACGAGTCGGGAAACCCTGGCTTTTCTTGAGGAGGACAACTGTCGATGGCAGCTGGTCGATCAAGACGGAATCTGCACAGACGGGCAGTTTAAGCGTACGGATGACCCCAACATCCTGATATTAAAGAAGGAAAACGGCGAAGAATTCGGCACGATTCACGTTGCGTATATATCGCGCCGACGCAATCAGGGGCAGATTTACCTAATTAGAAATACTAAGGTGACCCGATTTTATCTGGTGAGCACCGATCCGGCGTTTACAGTGGAATCTGGCGATGTCGATGCGGACGTTTGATTCACGGCAATAAAACGGCGAGCGGGGCGCGGGTGTGAACTGAACCCCTCTATTTGCTCGTGTCCGTATCGCGTCTGCGCCTCGTCATAACTTGCGTCCGTGCGAGCGCTCATCCCGCGCCGGCATCACTTCACGTCAAATTCCACGCGATCGAGTTCAGGCACGTTGAGGTCGATGAGCTTGCGAGCGACGTGACGGTCGTGTGCCCCAAGCGCCTCGCCTGTCGTCACATGGGCGACAATCTCGCGCTCGACGATGCCCTCTTCCTCGCCTTCGTTAGCCGAGGTTTCGACGGCGACGGTGTAGTCCTTAAAGCCCGGTAGCACCGCCGCAAGCTCGCGCGTGGTTTCGGTGACGCCGTAGCCGTCCTGCACGCCGGACTGCGCCGAGCCAATAGACCCCGCCGTCATGACGATGCAGGGGATGGCAAAGACTACCGTGCCCACAATGATGCGGCGGCGCACCTTGCGTGATAGCTCGTCGACCTCGGCATCTTCCTCGGCAGTCACAATGCCGTCGCCGTTGAGGTCGCGCTTGAGCGGCACGCGCAATAGAAGCAGCACGGCTTCGGCAGCCAGCGCGATAAAGACCACGTTGATGCCAAATTCATAAAGCGCCGAGAGAAACAATGACCCGCTTGCGATGGCGATGCCATAGCCCGCCGCGCACAGGGGCGGCATGAGTGCGGTCGCCACAGCCACCCCGGCGATGAGCGTGGCGGGTTCCTGGTCGCGCGAGTTGCCCAGGCCGCCCGCAAAGCCGCCCGCGAGCGCGACGGCAAGGTCCCACACGGTCGGTGTCGAATTGTCGATGATGGCGGCCGTGGTGGTGCCAAGGGGCGAGAGCTTAAAGTACAACGTGGACGTGACCAGGCAAAAGACCATCTGCAGCGCGAGGCCGGCGACGGCCTCAAGGGTGATCTCGCGGTCGAGCGTGGCGATGCCGTATGCCATGGCAAGGACCGAGCCCATGAGCGGGCAGATGAGCATGGCGCCTACAATGGCGATATCCGAGTCGATATCGAGGCCGATGCTCGCGATCAACATGGCAATGATCAAGATGCATAAGTGTGAGCCAGTCAGGCGCGCCCCGTTTACAAAGCGCTTGCGAATCACGTGATAGGGCGCGCGTCCCTCGCGAATGTTGAATGCCCGCTTTAGAAAGCGGCTTGCGTTCTCCATGGCCTCGCTGTGGGCGGGGCGGATGCCATGGCGCCGATGATGGCGCTCGCGCAGTCGCTTGAGCTGTTGTTTATCGAGTTCCATGTCCACCTCGTATTGCCGTAGGAACGCGGGTGCGTTCGCAGCATGTACTCTACACCGTGACGGGCGGGGCGGTCATCTTGACATGGAACTTAGGCGAGCAGGCAAAGGAAGACACGCCACATGCGAGTACTGCCGAGGGTTTCGGCAGATACAAAAAAGCGCGGGGCCGGATGGTCTCCGACCCCGCGCTCTGCACGGGTGCGTTGTTATTGGGTTTAGCCCAGCAGGCTTAAGCCCACGGAGACAAACGCCAGGATAACGCCGACGATGGACTCGCCGCCGAGCAGGCCGCTGGCAACGACCAGACCCTGTTCCTGGAAGGCGGCGTCCTTGGCAGCTCTCTCCTCGTCGGAAAGACCAGCGGTGGCGTCGCGGTGGGCGGACCACTTGTCGTAGGCGAGCTTGACGCAGGAGCCCAGGAATGCCGTGAGTGACATGTAGAACGGCAGGTACACGCCCAGGCCGATCATCATGGCCGGAATGCCGAGCCAGTACATGACGATGCCGGCGATAAAGCCGCCAACGAACCACGGCACGCTCGGGATGCCCGAGACCATGGTGGCGACAACGCTTGCCTGCGCGGCAACAAAGCTCTTGTCGGGGCCAAAGGCGTCCGGGCCATAGGCGGTGACGAGCGCGACCATGACGGCTGCGGCGACCAGGGCGCCCACGATGCCGCCGATGGCTTGGCCGATCCACTGCGCACGCGGGTTGGTGCCCAGCACGGCGCCGGCCTTAAAGTCGTTCATGACGTCGCCCGCAAGGCCGCACGCCACGGCTACGATGCCGGCGATAAAGAACAGCTTGACCTGAGCGATCTGTGCGAAGGCAGCCACGATGAGCATGACGATGAGGCCGAAGATCTCCATGGGGTCGATGCCCGTCTGGCCGCAGCTCTGTGCGCTCATGATGGTGGTGACAAAGGTGAACAGCGTCACGATGACGGCCGGAACGGGGCCAAGGTCGAGCACGATGGCGACGATCACGGCGATGGCGGCAGCGCCCAGGCCGATGATGCCGGCGTCGAGCTTAAGGGAGCCCGAGATGAGCGACTGCTCGTCGGTGTCGGTGGAGCTGTCGGCGGCAAGACCGCGGACGATACCGGCGACCTGCGGCAGGATGTCCTTGAGGACGACGGCGACGCCAAAGCCCATCATGAGGCCCATGCCCAGGGACTTGACGATGCCCTGCGCAGTCACAACGTCGAACAGACCGGCAGCGGTGCCGCCGACGACGATGCCAAAGTTGCCCAGCAGGGCGCCGGCAAACCAGAAGGCGACCGGGGCGAATCCCACGAGGAAGCCGACGGAGAGCAGCATGGGCGAGTTGTAGATGCCAAAGGTCACGCCGGGAATGTTGAGCGTGCATAGCATGCTGGGTACCACGCCCAGGGCGTCGCGCAGCACGCTGTAGATGCCTGCGATGGCCATAGAGCCAAAGAGCTGCTTGCCGGTCTTGCCGCCGGCCTCGGTGGCGCGCAGGGTCTGAGCTGCGGCGTTGCCGGTGGGGAACTCCAACGCGGCATCCACGATAAAGTGACGGTGGATGAGCGCGGTGGCCAGCAGGCCCAGGATGGTGCCGGCGAGTGCCACGATAAACATGTCGAGCCAGCTGATCTGGTCGGCATAGCCCAGCATCCAGGCGCCCGGGATGGTAAACGCCAGACCGCCGGCGACCATGGCGCCCGCGGACATGATGGTGTGGGTGACGTTGGCCTCGTTGAGGCTGGCATTGCCCATGAGCTTAAGGAAGAACAGCGAGATGACGGCAGCGAAGACGATCGGCCAGGGGAGAGCGCCCATCTTGAGGGCGGTGTAGGCCGAGCTTGCCGTGATGATCACGCAGCCAAGGACGCCGATGACGACGCCGCGCAGCGTGAGTTGCCCGCGCATCGAAGCGCGGTTCGAGGGATTGCTCATATAAAACTCCTTTGCGTATATCCGCTTCCCCCGGGAGCGCCGCTACGGATACGGCGCGGGAAGTCGGGTTACCAAGGGCCGCCGCGTGAGCTCGCGTACGACCGCGCATCAGTATAGCCGCAAGCTAGTCATTTTGGGATGACTGGTTTAGGTAGGCGATATACTGCTGGGCAGACGAAAGGAGCGCCGACGATGCTTAATGGGTGCGCATATATATTGACGGTCGACGTGGGTAACACGTTCATTCGCTTTGGCCTGTTTGCAGAGGATTCGGCCGCGGCGCAGGAATGCCCGCTTGCGACGTGCGAGATCACGACGCCGTCGAGCATTACAGCCGACGAAGCGCGCATGAGGCTCGCGCAGGTCATGGGCGCGCTGGCGGCCGATGCGGGCATGCCCGGCGCGCTCGTTCCCGCGGCCGCAGTGCTGAGCTGCGTGGTGCCGGCGCTCGAGCGCCCGTGGAAGGTGGCGCTTTCCCGTACCTGCACGGGACGCGTGCTCACGGTGGGACCGGGACTTAAGACTGGCATGCCCGTCCACTACGACGACCCCGCCGAGATCGGCCCCGACCGCATCGCCGATGCCGTGGCGGCTCGTGCCGTCTACGGCTCTCCGTGCATTGTGATCGACCTGGGCACTACGACCAATATCGAGGTCATCGATACGCACGGAACCTTTGTCGGCGGCGTCATCGCGCCGGGCCTGGCACTTGGCGCCCGCTCGCTTTCGGCCGCTGCGGCGCGCCTGCCGCAGGTCGAGCCCTCGGCACCGGCGCGCGTCATCGGTCGCAACACGCGCGAGGCCATGCGCTCGGGCGTGGTTCTGGGCGAGGTGGCCCGCATCGACGGCATGCTCGACATGGTGCTCGCCGAGATGCGCGCGACCAAGGCCGCGGGGGAGGGCGATGTGCCCATCGTCATTACCGGCGACGATGCCGAGGCGCTTGCGGCGTTGGTTGGCCATAGCCTGACGGTCGACGATGCGCTGACGTTGCGGGGTCTCGCCGAGCTCTACCACATCAACCAAAAGCCCCGACGCGCGTAGGACGGGGGCTGGTGGGATAAGCGCCCCTACCTTTCACCTGCTACAATGGGTCAAACTATTGCGATTTCGGAGGTGTCTGCCATGTCGGACGATCTTCATCAAACCGCGTCGGGCAAGCGCCGCGACGTTATTAGCTGGGATGAGTTCTTTATGAGCGTGGCCATCGCCGCGCAGCGCCGCAGTAAGGACCCCAACACGCAGGTGGGCGCGTGCATCGCCAACACCAACCACCGCATCCTTTCGGTGGGCTACAACGGTACGCCCTCGGCACTCAACGACGACTTTTTCCCGTGGGGCACGAGCGACGACCCGTTGCAGGATAAGCACAACTACGTGGTGCATGCCGAGGCCAACGCCGTGCTCAACTACCGCGGCTCGCTCAAAGACCTTGAGGGTTCCACGGTCTACGTCACGCTGTTCCCGTGCCACGACTGCGCCAAGATCCTGGCGCAGGTGGGCGTGGGCGAGGTCGTCTACCTGGACAACAAGTATGCCGATACCGACGACGGCCGTATCAGCCGCCGCATTCTCGACTCCTGCGGCATCAGCTACCGCCAGGTCATCGTCGATGTTCAGATTGGTACCGGGGGACAAGCTCAGCAGTAGCGCGTGCCAACGCCAGCTGGCGGTAAAACAGCCAAAAGAGCCCCGTCCCAAATTGACTACTCGTGAAAGTCGCGTCTGCGCGCATGGACGGCTCGTGAGCGGGTACATGGCTGTAGTAACATAGCTTCTGTCCGCGGGCGTGCCCGCGTTGTTGTGAGAAAGGAGCCCCTGTGGCTGTTAACGAAGAGCTGCTTAAGAAGGTTCTTGAAGAGATTCGCCCCAACCTGCAGGCCGACGGCGGCGATATGGAGTATGTGGGCGTCGACGACGAGGGCGTCGTCAAGCTGGAACTGCAGGGCGCCTGCGCCGGCTGTCCCATGAGCTCGCTAACCCTTTCCATGGGTATCGAGCGCATCCTGAAGGAGCATGTGCCCGGCGTTACCCGCGTCGAGCAGGTCAATGCTTCCGGCGAGGCCGAGGACCTGTACGACGAGTACGCGCCGTTCTAAGATGCGAAAGCTGCGGACGGTACGCTCCGCATAGACGTTACGTCCAAATATGCGGCTGCGAGCGTAAGGCCCGCGGCCGCATTTGTATGTAGGGAGCAGGGGGATCGATATGCTCAACGACCTCTACCATATGCTTGATCCCGTCGCGATCGCGGCGGGCCCCATCACCATCTACTGGTACGGCCTGGCCTACGTGGTCGGCGCTCTGCTCACGGCGGTCGTCATGTACCGCACACAGCGTCGCTGGGGCTTTAACATCACGATTGACGACCTGACGAGTGTCGTGGTCGGCGTGGTCTTTGGCCTCATTATCGGTGCGCGCCTGTTTTACGTCGTCTTTTACGGCGACGGCTACTACTGGGCGCATCCGCTCGAGATCTTTGCCACCAACGAGGGCGGCATGAGCTTCCATGGCGGTTTGGTGGGCGGCATTATCGGCGGCATCATTGTGTGCCGCATGTATAAGCTCGATGCATGGACTTTGGCAGACCTTGCCGTCATAGGCGCGCCGCTGGCCTTGTGCCTGGGCCGTTGTGCCAACTTTGTCAATGGTGAGCTGTGGGGCAAGCCGACCGATCTGCCCTGGGGCGTAGTCTTCGGTGGCACCGCGGGCGATATGCCGCGTCACCCCTCCCAGCTCTACGAGGCATTTCTTGAGGGCATCGTGCTCTTTTGCATTCTGCAGGTGCTCAGCCGCAAAAAGCCGCTACTGCCCCAAGGCACGTTTATGGGCGTGTTTGTGATGGGTTACGGCATCGTCCGCTTCCTCATTGAGTTTGTGCGCGTGCCCGATGCGCAGCTGGGCTATCTGCTGGGCGGCGTCATCACCATGGGTCAGCTGTTGAGTCTGCCACTCGTGATTGCGGGCCTGGCGCTCATCATCTTTGCTCGTCGCCGCAACCAGCCCCAGCGCATCTACCTCGACGCTTAACCACCAAAAAAGTGAACAGGCACCTTTGTGGTGGTTTGCTGGGCAACGATGAGAGAACCGTAACGTTTCCCCAGATAAAACCTACCAAAATAAACCTGTCCCTTTTTGGCAGGTTTCTAGAAAGGCTCTTTGGACTGTGAAGGATTCCGACCTCTCCACAACGGCTGCGCGCGACGCTGCCCGCATCGTCTGGTTTAAGCGCTACCCCGCCAAGCAGACGCTCATCGCATTTTTGCTCGCGCTGTTGGCGACCACGGCGTTTTCCATCGATCCTGCCCCGGTGTCGAGCAACGCAGTCTTGGCGATTGACCCCAAAGCCTCGGGCATGCTGTACGTGTGCTACGAGGTGCTCCTCTCGTTTGCCGGCCATACCGACGCGGTCATGCTACTTGCACTTGCCTGCCTGCTCACCTTGCCGTTTCGCTACGTGTTCTTTGGCCGTGGCGACACCTGGCGTCCATCGATCATTCTGCCGTCGCTGTTCTTCGCCATCTGCATGGTGTTCGGCCGCAGCTACGATCTCACCGATTCGGCCGAGATCGTCCTTGGCGACAAAGCCCGCATCATCTGCGCCTGGATTGGCGGCGCGGGCTGGATGCTCTTGGCGGTCGTGGCCTTCTACCTTGCCTTTGAGTGTCTAGATTGGCTGAGCTCTCGGCGCATTCCGTTTTCCGAGGCGCACTTTGGCCGCGTATGGCGTGTGACTCACGCTGTGCTCTCGGTCCATCCCTTTGCCGGGCCCTTCCTGGTGCTTATGATCGCCTGGGCGCCCACGCTCATCGCTTCGCTGCCTGGCCTTTTTATGGGAGATACGGGCGCGCAGATTCGCCAGTGGTTCAACTATCCCAACGGCACGAGCGACTACCTGCGCCTACTCAACCCCAACGTGCTGCTCAACGGGCATCATCCCGTAGTGCACACGGCCATTATCGGCTCGTGCGTTCAGCTGGGGCTTTCGCTGTTCAACAGCGCTAACGCGGGTCTTGCCATCTACACCTGTGCTCAGTTCGTCATCACGGCCGCCTGCATGGCCTATTCCATTTCGTCGCTGCGCAAACTGGGCGTGAGCCTGCCGGTTCGCGGTGCGATCCTGCTGTTCTTTGCGTTTATGCCGATGTTCTCTAACTACGCGGCGTTGCTCACCAAAGACGTGCTCTTTGCCGATGCGTTTTTGGTACTGCTCGTTCAGACCGTCAAGCTCGTGGCATGTGGCCTACCCCGTCGCGATGCCAATGCCGAGCGTGCGGGCGAACAGAAGCCCGTGCTCTTTGCGCGCCACGACTGGCTGCTGCTTGCTCTGGGCGCCATGGGCTCCACGTTTCTGCGTAACGGCGGCCTGGTGTTTCCCCTGGCGGCATGCGTAATCGCGGCGGCGCTTTGCGCATGGGACGTGCATGTGGCTCGTCGTGCAGCCAAGCAGGCTGGTGCTGCGCCTTCGGGCGCCACCCCGCGTTTCCGCTGGGTGGGAATTCTTGCGGTGCTTGCGCTCTGCCTTGCCTCTAATATGTACTTCACCAAGGTCTTTATGCCGGCACACGACATCACGCCTGGTTCCAAGCGCGAAATCCTCTCGATTCCGTTCCAGCAGACGGCTCGTTTTGTCCAAAAGCACGACGGCCTCAACTCGGGCGTCAACCCCACGGTTAAGGAGGACGGCACCATCGTGGAGGCTCCTTGCGACGGCTTGGTGACCGACGAAGAGCGCGCCGTGATCGACCGGGTGCTCAAGTACGAGAATCTGGGCCGCCGCTACAACCCCGACAAGTCCGATGCCGTCAAGAACTGCTTTAACGAGTATGCCTCGCAGGAGGACATCGATGCCTATTTTGAGGTATGGGCCCAGATGTTTAAGAAGGATCCCGAGTGCTATATTTCGGCGCTCATCAATAACTACTATGGTTATTTTTATCCGAGCGCGCGCGATGCCTGGGTCTACAGCACGGCGCGTAGTGCCGAGATCATGGCGCGTCCCGACAACCTCAAATACTTCGACTTCCATCCGGTTGACAGCAACGTGGTGCGCTGGTGCGACCACCTGATCAATCTGTACCGTGTAGCGGTGCAGCGCATCCCGTTTATTTCGCTCACCATGAGCTCGGCCACCTACGTGTGGATCATGATCGCCGTGGTGGTCTACCTGCTGCGTCGTCATTCATGGCGTGCGCTGGCGATCTGGGTGCCGCTGTTGGGCGTACTCGCCGTGTGCCTGATTGGCCCGTGCAACGGCTCGACTTACATGCGCTACCTGTATCCGGTCATCGCCTGCATGCCCTTCGCCATCGGCGCCACCGTCACCCGCAGTGACTTCCTCTGGTTCTAACTTGGTGCATTGAGGGTCAGGTTGCTTTGCACCAAAGGGGCCATCATCACGACGCCTTCATTTTGGGGTTTATCTCGCAGGCCAGTAGGTATATCATAACGACGTTTGTTTATATTGCCCGAGCATCTGCGCTGGGCTTTAGGTCGAAACCGATAGGAGACACGTATGTCCGGACACTCTAAGTGGGCCACAACCAAGCATCGTAAGGGCGCGCAGGACGCCAAGCGTTCCGCCCTCTTCTCCAAGCTCAGCCGCAACATCACCGTTGCTGCCCGTCTCGGCGGTGACCCGCTGCCCGAGAACAACGCCAGCCTCGCCGCTGCCGTTGCCAAGGCCAAGGCTCAGTCCATGCCTAAGGACAAGATCAAGTCCGCTATCGACAAGGCTTTTGGTTCGGGTGCTGACGCCGCCGTCTACGAGAACATCGTGTACGAGGGCTACGGTCCCGCCGGTGTCGCCGTCTACGTCGACTGCCTGACCGACAACCGCAACCGTACCGCCGCTGATGTCCGTTCCGCCTTCTCCCACGCTGGTGGCAACCTGGGCACCTCCGGCTCCGTCGCCTTCCAGTTTGAGCGCAAGGGCCAGATCGTCGTCGCCAAGGAGATCCTGGACGAGAACGCCAAGAAGGAGACCATGATCGCCAACGGTGCTGCCGGTGACGAGGATGAGTTCATGATGGCCATCGCCGAGGCCGGCGGCGAGGACTACGAGGACGCCGGCGAGGAGTGGATCGTCTGGACTACTGCCAACGAGGTCATGGCTGTCTCCAAGGCGCTCGAGGAGCAGGGCGTCCAGGTCAAGGGCTCCGAGACCACCATGGTCCCGACCACCCCGACCGAGGTCTCCGGCGCCGACGCCAAGAAGGTTCAGCGCCTCATCGACCGTCTTGAGGAGCTCGACGACGTCCAGGATGTTTACAGCACCATGGACATGACCGACGAGGTCATCGCTGCCCTCGAGGAGGAGTAGCGCCCGCACGGGTTAAGCCGTGCATATCTGGGCATAATGAAGCGAGCATGCAAGCCTCGTGGAATAGATGAGCCGGATCCGCGTGCGTAGAGCACCGGACCCGGCTCTTTTATAATGATGCGAACCGTTTTGCATTTCGAGAGCCGAGATTTGAAGGGAGCGCCGCGTGCGCGTACTCAAACGAGCCCTAGCGATTGTGTATCTTGCCGCCACCATCGTGGCGCTGGGTACGCTTGTCTGCCAGTTTTGGGGGCCGTATACGTATCGCTTTATGCTGCTGATGCGCGACCCCATGCCGCGCATTGTCGTGACGGCATGCGGCGGAGTTGTGGCGATTGGCGTGCTGGTAAGCTTCTTCCGCCTGATGTTTGCTCGTCGCGAGCCGTCCTGCGTGCATCCGGCGGGGGAGCGCAATATCGAGGTCACGCTCGCGGCGCTTTCTTCGTGTGCCAGGGCTGCTGCCGAGCGCGACGACCGCGTGATGGTCGAGCATGTCGAGGCCCGCGTCCAAGGCCCCGACGATTCGCACGTCCGATTTAAGGTCGAGGCTATCGCGCTTGACGATAAGGACGTGGCATCTCTGGCTACCGCGATGCAGCAGCGCATCGAGGAAGCTTGCGACACCATGCTCGGCACGCCGGGTACGACCACGCGCGTCCGTTTTTTGCCGTCCAAGACTACCGTCCAGACCGTGGAGGTTTCCGGTGAGTGATACCAATCAAGATAAGACCGCTCGTACGCCGCGCCTGACGATTGACCAGAGCGCCACGCCGGCGAGCGAACCTGTTGATTCCAAAGCAGGGGCAACCGAGTTGCAAGACGCGGCAGCCGCGGATTTTGACGAGGCTATGGGTCTCATCAAGGGTACGGGCGCTGCCATCTGGAGCTATGCTGTGCGTCATCCCAACACCACGCTTGGCGCCGTCGCTGGCTTTATCCTCGCCGTGTTGGTGCTCACGTTGGGCCTGTGGGACACGCTCGTCATTGCATTCTTCGTGCTGATCGGCGCCGTGATCGGCCAAATTCGCGACGGCGAGAACGGGATCGTCAACTTCTTCGGCCGTCTGTTTAGCGGCCGCTAATATGTATTCGACTGTCGCATCCGCGGCAGGCATAAGGAGGAACCATGGCTTTTAATACGAAGGTCGATGTGGCCGATACCGAGCTCGAGGCAGACGAGACCGTCACCGCCGAGGCCGAGGACGTAACGCTCGAGGATGAGGCGCTCGTCGAGGCCGAGTCCGCCGATGATGCGGACGAGGATGATGAGGAAACAGACGAGTCCGAGGACTCGCTGACCTATTCCAACGGTGTGATCGAAAAGATCGTTGCTATGGCCACTCGCGAGGTTCCACACGTTCTGGGCATGAAGGGTAACCTCATGCATTTTGTGCAGGAGCAGTTTGGTGCCGAGAATCTGACCAAGGGCGTGACGGTCGAGGTCACCGATGACAATCGTGTGGTCGTCAACATCTCCGTCATTATCGAGTACGGCGCCTATGCGCCCGCGATCTTCGACGATGTCAAGGCACGTGTCACCGAGCGCCTTGCCGCGATGACCGGCCTTGAGGTGGCGGGTGTCAACCTGCGTATCGAGGACGTCATCACCCCCGAGGAGTACGAGCACCGCACCAGCCAGCACGAATAACCTTCCAAAAAGGGACAGGTTTGTTTTGGCAGATTTTATCTGCGAAAACGTTAAACGGCCGACCGCGCAAGCAAAAGCGTGGCCGGCCGTTATTTGTATGCCCCCCCGATGTAGGCATACCGCTCGTCTAACTAGGGGTTGCAATCGTCGCGTTCCGTGTTACCCTAATGGGCGCATTGTTTCCAAATTGTTAACGAGGGGTTGCCGTAATGGCCGACGAGCACGAAACAGAAAGCAAGGCATGGGCGATTGAGGCCGCCGCGGCAGAGGCGGCATCACGTGCTGCCGAGGAGATGCATCGTCCTCCCGTGGTGCCGATGGAGCGCGTGGTCGATCGCACCGATATCGAGCGCGGCGAGCGTGCCGGTCAAAAGCGCAGCCAGGAGCCGGGCTTCCCGCGCTTTTTTGCCGAGCTCAATCTGGGCCTGATTCTTACGGCCTTTGCCATCGTTGCGTTTAAAACCCCTAATCACTTTGCTTTTGGCGGCACCTCGGGCGTGTCGGTCATTCTGTCCACGCTGTTCCCGACCCTGCCCGTCGGCGTCTTTATGTGGATTATCAACGCGGTTCTCGTCGTTTTGGGCTTTATCTTTTTGGAGCGCAAGGCGATTCTTTGGAGTGTCTTCGCCTCGTTTGCGCTGTCCGCCTATGTTTCGCTGTTTGAGCTCTTTATTCCGACCGATGTCTCGATGACGGGCGATATGTGGCTCGATCTGTGCTTTGCCGTCATCTTGCCGGCGCTCGGCAGCGCTATTGTCTTTGACATCGGCGCCTCGACGGGTGGCACGGACATTCTTGCCATGATCCTCAAGCGCCGCACGACGCTCGAGATTGGCCGTGCCCTGCTGCTGGTCGATATCGGCATCGTGACCATCGCGGCCTTTTTGTATGGCCCGCGTGTCGGTCTGTATTGCGTGCTCGGCCTGTTTGCCAAGACGCTTGTGGTCGACAAAGCCATTGAGAGCATTCACCTGCGCAAAGTCTGCACGGTCATTTGTTCCGAGCCCCTTAAGGTCGAGGAGTTTATCGTCAAGCATCTCAACCGCACGGCGACCATCAGCCGCGGCTACGGTGCCTTCTCGGGCAAGTGCGTGACGGTGATCATGAGCGTGCTGAGCCGCCGCGAGGCCGTGCAACTGCGCCGCTATGCGCGCGAAGTCGATCCGGGTGCCTTTATCACGATCGTCGACAGCTCCGAGATCGTCGGCAAGGGCTTCCGCGGAACGAACTAGCACAGACGTATTCAACGAACCGCCTGCTGGCGCCGTGTATCTTGCAAATCGGTCATCTTTGAGTATTTGACCCCACATTGGGCAATAATGATGCTAAAGACATCGTTTGCGATCCAGGTGATTCGCTCTAGATACGAAGGGATGATTTCGATGTTCTGTTCGCAGTGTGGCGCCCCCATGGGCGATAACGACAAGTTCTGCGGCGTGTGCGGTGCCCCTAATACCGAGGTCAAGGCCGCCGGTCCCGCTCCGCAAGCTCAACCTCAGCCGCAGGGTCAGCCGTTTGCCCAGCCGCAGCCGCAGCCGTTCGTTGCGCCCCAGCCGGCTATGAACGCGCCCAAGGGTTGCATGGCTCAGGCCTTCAACGACATGCTTAAGGTTCCCGGCGCCTTGGTTCGCGTATGCCAAATCGCCTTTTTGCCGGCGCTGATCTGTGTTGTCTCGGTGCTGGTGCTGTTTATCCCCGTTATCGGTGGCATCGCGGCGGCCATTGGCTTTTTGCTCGCTTACGTGGCAAGCGTGTGCGGCGCTGGCTTTGCTATCGAGTGGGGTCGCGACCTGTCGCTCAAGGACGATAACGGCATGGAGCGTCCGCTGCTGCGCTCGACCTCCTTTGGGCTGGGCATTTTCTCGTCTGTCATTACCGGTGTGCTCGAGTTCGTGGCCATTATTCCGGTGATTGGCGTGGTGTTCTCGGCTATCGAGAGCGTCGTGATCGGTGCCGTCGGTTCATATTATTTCAATGGTTGGAGCGGTCTTGAGGGTGCCCTCATCGGTTCGATGGGGCTGCTTGTCTTTGCCATGATCGTGTCGGTGGTACTGGGCATCTTCTTTAAGATGTTTGGTGATGCCGCCGTGATGCACTTTGCCGTCGCGGGGCGCGTGGAAAGCGCGTTTTCGCTCGAGAAGGTCTGGAAGTCTTATAAGGCCAACCTGGGCAAGCTATTCTGCGCCTCGATTCTTCCCGAGTTTTTGACGGGCATCGTGTCGCACATCATCACGTGGATCTTCACCGCCATCTTTGGCGCCATTGCTACGTTTGGTATGTATAGCTATTACTATCGCCCCACGGGTCTTGAGGCAATCATCGAGGGCGGCGGCATTACGCTCATCCTGTTCTTGATGATCGTTGCCTTTGTCACGGTGTTCCTGACTGTGTTTGGCAAGATGCTCAAGTATCGCGCCGTTGGCTACTGGGCCGCGCGCTATGCCAGCGAGTGGGCCGATGAGGATGCCGACGATGTTCTGACGTTTGTGCTTCCGGGTGAGAAGAAGCCTGCTCCTGCGGGATTCAATCCCACGGCCGCCACTGGTGCAGCCCCTGCACCGGCACCCGCACCTGCCCCTGCTCCGGCACCCGCGCCCGCGCCAGCACCTGCCCCTGCTCCGGCACCCGCGCCCGCACCTGCCCCGGCACCTGCCCCGGCGCCCGAGGCGACGCCTGCGGAGCCCGATTGGGATGCCCTTGCCACGCCGGCGGATGAGCCGGGCGATAATCCTGCTGCCGAAAACAATCAAACCGAATAGTCGGTCGAGGCGCCCTGGGCAACTGAGCCCGGGGTGCCTTTTTCTACTGCGAAAGCAAGAAAATGCCTGGGAAAACGGTTGCAGTAATATTTCTCGGAAATTGGCCAATGTTGCGCAACAACGTCGCGGCTATTGTTGAGAACATAGACGTGTAAGGTTTGAAGGCGTGCAACGCCTTAGGAAAAGGAGAGGCTTATGTTCTGTCCCACTTGTGGTTCTCCCATTTCGGATGATGCCAAATTCTGCCCTGTCTGCGGTTCTGCCGTCGGTGCCGCTTCCGCTGCTCCTGCTCCGCAGCCCGCGCCGCAGCCTGCACCTCAGCCCCAGCCTGCTCCGCAGCCCACGCAGATTCAGCCCACTCCGGTTCAGGCAGTTCAGCCTCAGCCTCAGCAGCAGTACGCCGGGCAGCAGCAGTACACCGGTCAGCAGCAGTATGCTCAGCAGCCTGCACCTGCCCCGATGGGCTATACTCCGATTAAAACCGACCGTGGCGTGATCGGCTGGCTCCTGCTTTCCATCGTGACCTGCGGCATCTATTCATATTACTTCCTCTATTGCCTCGCTCGCGACATCAATGTCATGTGCCAGGACGACGGCGATTCCACGCCGGGTCTGGCAGAATTTATCCTGCTGTCGTTCGTGACCTGCGGCTTCTACGCATTCTACTGGTACTACAAGATCGGTAACCGCCTGCAGGCTAATGCTCCTCGCTATGGCCTGATGTTCCAGGAGAACGGTACCACCGTTCTTATGTGGCAGATCGTCGGCGCGCTGCTGTGCGGCCTTGGCCCCATCTTTGCCATGAACATCATCATCAAGAATACCAATGCCATGGCAACGGCTTACAACGTCCGTCTTGGCGCTCGTGCCTAACGATAAGAGCGGCGTGAACAGCTCCCAGGGACATAAGGGCGCGGCGGAACTCATTCGCCGCGCCCTTTCTTGCATCGGTGTGCTCTTTGTCGCCTGGTTCGCACTCTACCTGCTCGATATTGGCTGCGTGTTTCGCCTGATGACGGGCATTCCCTGTCCGGGATGTGGCATGACGAGGGCCTGGCTGGCAGCACTGCGCCTCGATTTTGCGGCGGCCTTTGCCTACCATCCGCTGTTTTGGGTGGTGCCGATTGCGTTTGTGCTCGCGTTCGTGCGCGAGGAGGTG
>CABUGI010000011.1 GCA_902491055.1 uncultured Collinsella sp.
CGAAGGCGGCACGTCGTGAGCCTTGGTCAGGATCGGGCGCTCGGGATCGAAGAGATGGTCGGCCACGGTCTGGTCGAGCAGGTCCATGCTGCGGCGATAGAGCGACTTCTCGCTAAATACGCCCACGACCTCGCCCTTGTACTCGTAGCTGCATACATCTATGTTGCCAAAGTCGCCCTGGAGTGCCTCGAGCAGGTCCAGATAGTCGGCGGCCTGGTAGTGGTCGATGATCTCGAGCAGCGTCTCGCGGTTGACGATGCAGCAGTCCATAGAGGCGTTGTCGCCGTACACGACGCCGGCGCTCACGCCCGTCAGACGGCCGTTCTCGTTGATCTGCAGCTTGGTCTCGTCATCTACGTTGCGCGTGGCCTTGCAGTACACCACGGTCATCTGGGCACCGGAGTTCTCGTGCGCCTCGATGATGGTGTTGAGGTCCATGTTAAAGATGATGTTGGTGCCCATCATCACAACATAGGGCTTGTCCGAGCGCTGGAACAGCGTCTTGTTGGAAATGATGTCGCGCAGCAGGAAGCGCATGCCGCCCTTGGTGGTGCCATACGCGTTGCCGGGCACCATGAACAGGCCGCCCTTCTTGCGGTCCAGGCCCCAGTCCTTGCCCGAGCCCACATGGTCGATCAGCGAGCGATAGTTGCCCGGCATGACGACACCGACGGTCTTGATGCCGGCATTCATCATGTTGGACAGCGGGAAGTCGATCAGGCGGTAGCGGCCCAAAAACGGAACGGACGCGATGGGGCGGTCCTTGAGCAGCACGCTGCCGTAGGTCGAAGAGTAGTTAGCGGTGATATAACCGATGGCCTTGCGATTGATCATCGGATCATTCCCCCTTCCCGATAACGACGTCATTTCCAACGACGGCCGTATCCTTGGTGGTATCGACAGAGCCGAGCTTCACGCCCTCTTCGACCGTGGAGTTCTCGCCCAAAATAGCGCGGCAGATGTGCGCGCCGCTCTTAACGTGCGCACCCGGCAGCAGCACGGAGTCCTCGACCACGGCGCGCTCCTCGATGATGACATCGGTCGAAAGGATCGAGTGGCGAGCGGTACCGTAGATCTTGCAGCCGTTGGAGACCAGGCAGTCGTCCAGGCGACCATCCGGGCCAATGTAGTGCGGCGGACGCGTGGTGATGTTGGACATGATGGGGAAGTGCTTGTCAAACAGATCGAACTCGGGGTTGTTGCCAAGCAGGTCCATCGAGGTCTCGTGGAAGCTGGCGATGGTGCCGACGTCCTTCCAAAAGCCGTGGAACTCGTAGCTGTACAGGCGCTTGCCCTCGCCGAGCAGCTTGGGGATGATGTCCTTGCCAAAGTCGTGGCTCGAGCGCTGGTCCAGAGCGTCCTCCTCGAGCGCCTCGATCAGCACGTCGGCCGAGAAGATGTAGATGCCCATGGACGCGAGATTCGAATCGGGCTTATCGGGCTTCTCGGTGAACTTGGTGATGCGGCCGTCCTCGGGGTCGGTGGTCAGGATGCCAAAGCGGCTGGCCTCCTCCCACGGCACGGGCATAACGCTTACCGTGAGGTCGGCGTTGTTCTCAATGTGCGTCTTGAGCATCTTGCGGTAGTCCATGCGATACAGGTGATCGCCCGAAAGAATCAGGACGTACTTGGGGTCGTTGGCCTTGATGTAGTCGAGGTTCTGCGTAATGGCGTCGGCCGTGCCCGCATACCAGGCGCCGCCGGTCTGCGTCTCGTACGGCGGCAGGATCGACACGCCGCCGTCGCGGCTGTCAAGATCCCACGCCTCGCCGGAGCCCACATAGGCATGCAGCAGGTAGGGGCGATACTGCGTCAGAACACCCACCGTGTCGATGCCCGAGTTGGAGCAGTTGGAGAGCGAAAAGTCGATTATGCGGAACTTGCCACCAAAGCTAACCGCCGGCTTAGCGATCTTTTGGGTGAGTGCCCCCAATCGGCTGCCCTGTCCTCCTGCGAGGAGCATCGCGATGCATTCTTTCTTACTCATCGATTTCTCCTTCTGTCATCGATGTTCCTAAACCCATTAGCGACGGACGCGACGCTCGGTCGCGCCCGTCGAGTAATGCCGTGCTGGCATAGGGGAGCTCGCGGCCTTTAAGCGTGCCAGATCTCGTCGCGGTACTCGCGAATGGTGCGGTCGCTCGAGAACCAGCCGCTCGAGGCGGTGTTGAGCAGGGCCTTGCGGTTCCAGGTCTCCTGGTCGCCGTAGCTGTTCGTGAGCTTCTCCCAGGCGTCGACGTAGCTGCGGAAGTCGGCCATAACCAGGTCGGGGTCGTTGTTGTTCATGAGCTCGTTGTAGATGCTCTCGAAGTTGCCCGAAAGGCCCGCAAAGGTGTTGTCCTTGAGCTCGTCCATTACGCGGCCCAGGCGCTCGCGGTCGCCGTTGAGCGTATCCCACGCAAAGTAGCTGTTGGATGCACAGAGCTGCTCGACCTCGGGAGCGGTCAGGCCAAAGATGGCCTCGTTCTCGCGGCCGGCCAGGTCGGCGATCTCGATGTTGGCGCCGTCGAGGGTGCCCAGCGTGATGGCGCCGTTCATCATGAGCTTCATGTTGGACGTGCCCGAGGCCTCCTTGCCGGCCGTGGAGATCTGCTCCGAGATCTCGGCGGCAGGGTAGATGAGCTGAGCGTTACTCACGCGGAAGTTGGGGATAAAGCAGACCTTCATGACCTCGTTGACGCGCGGGTCGTTGTTGATGACGTCGGCCACGGAGTTAATGAGGCGGATGGTCTCCTTGGCAAAGGTGTAGCTCGATGCAGCCTTGCCGCTAAAGATGAAGGTCGTCGGCGTCACATGGAAGTTGGGATCGGCGATGCGACGGTTGTAGATGTCCATCACCTTCATGATGTTCATGAGCTGGCGCTTATAGGCATGGAAGCGCTTTACCTGAACATCGAAGACGGTGTTGGGGTCAATAACCAGACCGGTCTCGGCCTTGACGTAAGCGGCCAGGCGCTCCTTGTTGGCGCGCTTGGAGGCACCCACGGCCTTCAGGAACTCGGTGTCGTCCTTAAACTCCTTGAGCTTCTCCAACTCAAAGGCGTCTTTAAGCCAGCCATCGCCAATGGCCTCGGTCACGAGCTTGGCGTAGGTGGGGTTGGCCTCGGCAAAGAAGCGACGGTGCGAGATACCGTTGGTCTTGTTGTTGAACTTCTCGGGCGTTAAGGCATAGAAGTCCTTGAGCACGATGTTCTTGATGATGTCGGAGTGAATCTTGGCCACGCCGTTGACGCTGTGGCTGCAGATCACGGACAGGTTGGCCATGCGAATCTCGCCGTCCCACAGGATGGCGGTCTGGCGCAGACGCTCCTGCCAGCCCTCCTGCGTGGTGTCGAACGACTCGTGCCAACGGCGGCTGATCTCGTCGATGATCTGGTACACGCGGGGGAGGAGCTTGGAGAACGTGCCGATGGGCCACTTCTCCAGAGCCTCGGGCAGGATGGTGTGGTTGGTGTAGCTCACGACCTGCGTCACGATGTTCCAGGCGTCATCCCACTCGAGCTTCTTCTCGTCGATGAGGATGCGCATGAGCTCGGGGCCGCACATGGCAGGGTGGGTATCGTTGGTATGGATGGCCACAAACTGCGGCAGCAGCTCCCAGTTTGCGCCGTGCTCCTTCTCAAAGGTGTCGAGCAGGCTGTAGATGCCGGCCGAGACAAACAGGTACTCCTGCTTCAGGCGCAGCAGACGGCCGTGCTCGCCGGCGTCGTTGGGGTAGAGGATGGCGCTGATGGCCTCGGCCTCGGCGCGCTCGGCATCTGCCAGGGCGTAGTCGCCGCGGTTGAAAGCCTCCAGATCGAAGTGCTCCTCGACCGGCTCAGCGGCCCAGACGCGCAGCTTGTTGATGGTCTCGCCAGCATAGCCCACAACGGGGATGTCATAGGGAACGGCAAGGATGTCCTGCGTGTCCACCGTGCGGTAGAACGTGCGGCCGTTCTCCTCAAAGCCCTCGACGCGGCCACCAAACTTGATGGTCACGGCCTTGTCCTGACGGCGGACCTCCCAGGGATAGCCATGGGTGAGCCACTCGTCGGTAGCCTCGACCTGGCTGCCGTTGACGATCTCCTGCTTAAACAGGCCGTAGCGGTAGCGCATGCCGTTGCCGTAGCCGGCGATGCCCTCGGCTGCCATGGAATCCAGGAAGCATGCGGCAAGACGGCCCAGACCACCGTTGCCCAGAGCCGGATCGGGCTCCTGGTTCTCAATGACGGACAGATCGAAGCCCATGTCGTCGAGCGCCTCGGCGACCATGTCGCGCACGCCAAAGTTGAGCAGGTAGTTGTCGAGCAGGCGGCCGATCAAAAACTCGATCGAGAAGTAGTACACGCGCTTCTTGCCCTCGGCGGTGGCGCGGGCGTCGCTCTTGGTGGCGACGGTACGGGCCTTCTCGGCCACGAGCTTGGCCAGGGCGTTAAAGCGGTCCAGGTCGCTGGCGGCCTCGACGCTCTTGCCGCTGATGCTCATGACGGCATCGCGATAGAGCTCGGTAAACTCCTGCTTGTTGTCGAAGATCTTATTCATACGATCCTTTCCCCCGGGGATGTTTCTCCCGGAACGGCTATGACTTGTATCCTACGCCTCGGCGAGGCGGGTAATTTCAGCTGTAACGGCTTTGTTACGCATCCTTAGGTGATGACTTAACAGAAGCAGACTTGGCCTTGGTAACGGCTTTTTTGGCAGCCGGCTTCTTGGCCGCGGCCTTAGCAGCGGGCTTTGCGGCGGCCTTGGCCTTGGTCGCGGTCTTGGCCTTCGCCTTGGCCGGAACCTTCTTGGCAGCCGCAGGCTTGGGCTTCACCGAGGACGTGCGCTTTTTGGTCGCAGCCTTGGGCTCCTCAACCACGGGCGGCTTATAGCTGCTGGGACCGCGACGCTTAAGCACCACGCCTGCCAGGCCGGGCACCTTAATCTCGATGGAGTCCATCTGCCCGTTCCAGGGATAGGGCTCGCTCGAGCAGGTGTAGGGCTCCTCGCCGGCATAGCCGCTGCCGCCAAACTCGGGACGGTCGGAGTCAAAAATGACCTCCCAGTCGCCCTCGCGCGGCACGCCCACGCGGAAGCTCTCGTAGCTCGCCGGGTCAAAGTTGATCAGGATCACCAGGTCGTTGTCGATGTCCTCGCCCTGGCGCACAAAGCTCACGATGGACTGCTTGGAGTTGTCTGCATCGATCCAGGTAAAGCCGTCATCGGTGTAGCCGCGCTCGTACAGGGCGGGCTCGGCGGTGTACAGGTGATTGAGCGCCTTGATAAACGCCTGATGATGACGGTGGGTCTCATACTCCTCGGTCAGGAACCACTGGATGGACTCGTAGTAGCGCCATTCAATAAACTGGCCGATTTCGTTGCCCATAAAGTTGAGCTTGGCACCGGGATGCGTCATCTGGTAGAAGGCCAGTGTGCGTAGACCGGCAAACTGGCGCCACCAGTCGCCCGGCATGCGGCCGATGAGCGAGCACTTGCCGTGCACGACCTCGTCGTGGCTCAGCGGGCAGATAAAGTTCTCGGTAAAGGCGTACATGATGGAGAACGTGAGCAGGCCGTGGTTGCCGGGGCGCCACGGAAAATCGGTCTGCATGTAGTGCAGGGTGTCGTTCATCCAGCCCATGTCCCACTTGTAGTGGAAGCCCAGGCCACCGTCCTGCGGCGGATAGGTCACGAGCGGCCACGCGGTAGACTCCTCGGCCATCATCATTACGTCGGGGTAGTGCGCCTCCACGGCGCAGTTGACCTGGCGGATAAACGCGCTGGCGTCCAGGTCCTCCTCGGTACCGTACTTGTTGAACTTCTTTTGGCCCGGATCGTCGATGCCAAAGTTGAGGTACAGCATGCTGGACACGCCGTCCATGCGAATGCCGTCCACGTGGAAGTTCTCGAGCCAGTACAGCACGTTGGAGACTAGGAAGGAACGGACCTCGCCGCGGGCGAAGTCAAACTTGTGCGTACCCCAGTTGGGGTGAATCTCGTGCTCAAACAGCATGTGGCCGTTAAAGGTGGCAAGGCCGTGGGAGTCGGCGCAAAAACCGCCGGGTACCCAGTCCATGATCACGCCGATGCCTGCCTCGTGGCACGCATCGATAAAGTGCATGAGCTGCTGCGGGTTGCCGTAGCGTGACGTGGCGGCGTAATAGCCGGTCGTCTGGTAGCCCCAGGAGCCGTCGAAGGGATGCTCCATAAGCGGCATGACCTCGATATGCGTGTAACCCATGTCGCGCACGTAGTCCACGAGCTCCACCGACAGGTCGTCGTAGGTGTAGAACTCGCCGCGCTGTGCGGGGAAGGGATCCATGGGGCCGGGGTAGTTGCCGTACTCGTCCGGCTCGCCCTGCGGCGCGGCGCCGTGACGCTTCCACGAGCCAATATGCACCTCGTAGATGTTAAGGGGCTGCGACATGTGGTTGTGGCTAGCGCGGCGCTTGAGCCACGCGGCGTCGTTCCACTTGTAACCGTCGAGGGTCCACAGTACGCTGGCGGTACCCGGAGGGCACTCGGCCTTAAAGGCGTACGGATCGGCCTTGTAGAGCTTCTCGCCCTCGTTGGTCTCGATAAGGTACTTATACAGCTGGCCCTGCTCGGCGCCAGGAATAAAGCCTTCCCAAATAGCGCTCGTATGCATGGGCACCAGCGGGTTGGCTTCCTCATCCCAGTCGTTAAATTCGCCAATGACATGGACGCTCTTTACATCGGGCGCCCAAACGCAAAAGCGCCAGCCACGCGTACGGTTCTGCGTGTCGGGATGCGCGCCCATCTTTTCCCAGCTGCGCTCCCACGTGCCGATGCCAAATAGGTAGACATCGTCCTTGGTGAGCTCCGGTGCATGCGGGGCGGCTTTACGGGTAGCGGGCTTTTTGGTTGCTGGCTTTAGCTTTGTATCGCTCACGTTTGATCCCATCATGACACGGCAGCGTGTTGCCTTGGTGACTAGATGCGAAAGGTCCAAGGCTGCACGAATCGAAGGGACGGCGATAGTTCTATGATTCGTTCCACCTCGCGTGCTCGGTGGAACTTTCGGCAGAAACTACGATAACACCTGTGCGTTAGTTTTATGGACGAAAGCGGATTTGCGGGGGCGTTTAATCGGTAAGCGACATGTTTATACCACTGGCAGAATTGCCGTGGTAAAACCCTTGACAGTTTTACCAATTAGGGTTTTAAAACTGATAGGCTTACGTTTGGTAAAACGTTTTTAGCAGGTTGTTTACCATTTGACATCGAAAGGCTCGTTTATGAACCACATCGCTGCTCCAAGTGTTGCTTTTATTTTCGATTGCGACGGAACACTGGTTAATAGCACGCCCGTTTGGGCCTATGCCCAGCCCGAGTTATTGCACCGCCACGGTGTCGACGTGACCGTGGATGACTTTGCCCAATTTGAGCACCTGTCGCTGGAGGACGAGTGCCAGGCCTACCACGACACGTGGGGCATTGGTGCGAATGGCGAGGAGCTGTACCGCGAGCTGAGCGACATCCTGATCGATGGCTACTCCAAGGTGCCGCCGCGCGGCGGGCTCCTGGCATTTTTGGAGAAGGCGAAGGCGGTGGGCATTGCCATGTGCGTGGCCACGTCCACGCCGGCCGAACTGGTGCAGTCCGCGCTCGCTGGTGCCGGGCTCGATGCCTACATGGAGTTTGTTACCACGACGGGTGAGGCAGGACGCTCCAAGCAGTTCCCCGATGTGTACGAGCTGGCGCTGCGCCGCCTGGAGGAGCGCCATGGGTGCAAGTTTGAGCGCACGTGGGTGTTTGAGGACGCGGTCTTTGGCCTTAAGAGCTCTGGGGCCGCCGGCTTTAAGCGTGTGGGCATCTATGACCCACATGGCCGCATGAAGCGCGACGACGTACGCGCCAACTGCGAGATCTTTATCGATAGTTATGAGGATCTGGACCTGGCCCGCGTGCTTTCGTTTGAGGGATAGGCGAGGGCTGTGGCTTGCAAGGTACTAGTGGTCTGCGGCTCGCCCGTGGTGGCGAGCGCGGATCTGTTGCATAGGCTAACCGGGGAGTGCGACCACGTTGTCGCCGTGGACCGCGGACTCGACGCGCTGCTGGGCGCCGGCTTGAGCTGCGACGTATATGTGGGGGATGCCGACACGGTGAGCGATGCAGGTCGCGCGTTAGTCGATGCCGCCACCAACTTTGAAGTTGAACGCCACGACCCCTACAAGGACTATACCGATCTGGCGTTGGCGCTCGATTCCGTCCGCCGTCGCTGGCCAGGTGTCGAAGTGGTTGCGACTTGCGCCACGGGCGGCCGTCCCGATATGGCCCTGTCTGTGTTAGGACTACTGGCTGGATATGCGGATGCCCCTGTCTGGATTGCCGAGGACAAGGTGGTCGCCCGCATCCTTCGCGCAGGCGAATCGTGGACCATCGAAGGCGCCGAAGGCAAGACGTTCTCCATCATCGCCATAGCCCCTAACACCGAGATAAGCGAACACGGCCTAGAATGGGAGCTAGATCACAGCCCCCTGGGCCTGTTGGCTGACACGGGCATTAGCAACGTCGTCAGGTCAACCGCAACGATCCAAGTCCACGCCGGTACTGCAATAGCGTATTTGCTGCATCAGGGTTTTATCGGGACGGCGGATAAAAATAACCGCTCGTAGAGTGATTATTTTTGCCCCGTCCCAGGAAAACCCGTAAGTGCGAGGATCAATTGCAAAAAACTTCTTGCACAACTAAGAATCTTCCCCTATAGTATCTCCTCGTCACGGGGGCGTAGCTCAGCTGGGAGAGCGCTTGACTGGCAGTCAAGAGGTCAGGGGTTCGATCCCCCTCGTCTCCACCATCGTGAATGCAAAGGCCTTCGGAATTCCGAAGGCCTTTTTTCATGCCAAAACACCACGCGCTGCAAACCCCACCTACGCCAACAAAAAGTTGCACAATTAATTTCCCATGTCTGTACATAGTTTGTTGGACAAACGCGATTACCAGCACACCTCGCTGGTCAATTCGGGCTTCAGGAACGTCTCTAATCATCGCTTGCACCCTAATAACCTGCATCAACGTGAACAACATCCCAAAACAACCCCCTTAAGCACGTCAAATGAACGATATGTTGTTCAACGCAGCCCAAATCAGTTTCACTAACAGTTTGTGCTAGGATACCTAACGTTACATGAGTTCAACTGTGCTTGCGGCTCCAGCAAGTCGCAAAACGCAGGGTCGATCAGCATCCGGCCGTAACGGCGGTGCCAGAAACACCACGAGCTCCAATAAAGAAGTCATGCGTCGTTGTTTATTTGTGTTGAGTTAATTTCCTAGTGCAAATAATTAGTAGATTGCATGCCAAAGCGAAATAGCTATGCAGCTGTTTGCGTGCGGTCCAGTTTTGTACCCGCTTGACTGGCCCGCACGCAGTAAGCTGGGGACGCGGTCATTTTGCGATGCACGTCCGCGTCTCCAGCAACTGCGCTTATACATACCGTTCACGGTGGGGCAGAGCCACGTGCTTGTCTAACTGGGCTCAGGGTTTGAATATGGAGCGCCTTCGCGCACAAGCGCCCTGGCGAAGCCATACACAAACCTCGTGAGCCACACGTAAGACAGCAAGGGGGTGGTGCTCGTGTGGTATGTGATCCAGGTCATTAACGGTCGCGAAGACGTAATGCGTGAGCGCATCGAGCGCATGGTACCGGCGAGCGCCATGCAGGAGCTCTTTTATCCCCAATTTCAAACCGAGATTAAAGTTCACGGCGAATGGGTCAATACGACCAAGCCTCTCTTTCCCGGTTATCTTATCTGCGACACGGCAGATCCCCGTACCGTGCAACAGTATCTGCTACGCATGGACGACTTTGCCCGGGTGCTTTCCCAGGACGGTCAGTTTGTGCCGCTGGCAAAAGAAGAGACCCAGCTCATTGGCAGCTTTACGCATAGGGGAGACCGCGTAGTACCCATGAGCGAGGCCCTAAAAGACGGCGACCAGGTCGTAGTTACGGCTGGTCCGCTGCTGGGACACGAAGGCCTTATCAAAACCATTAACAGACGCAAGAGCACTGCTTATTTAGAGCTCGACCTGTGCGGCCGACGCGTAACTACGCGCGTTGGCCTTGCCGTGCTTTCGACCGAGCAGCGTGTAATGCGCAACCTTAAAAAGGCGATCGCCTAGCTGCAGGCGACTGCTTAGCGGAACAGGGAGGAGCCCCGACCAGGGGACGAAGTGTTGGAAGAGAACGTGCAAGAAAATCAAATGGGGGATGCGGCAGCGCTCGCTGTCACGCTTGAGGACAGGTGCGAGGCTGCAAAGCTTAACAACGTTGGAAAGCATGAGCCTAAGCTTTCGGAGAACGGTATCCCGGCCGACGTGCTGGAAAAGTTATTGCCCGGTGACGACATCATTGAACTAGAAGAGCCCGTCGTAAACGGTGGGTTCTTCTATCGCTTTATCAAGCGCTTTTTTGATGTTGTCTCCTGCGGTTGCGCGCTCATTATTCTTGCGATTCCAATGGCTGTTATTGCCATCAAGACTAAGTCTGAATCCGAAGGCCCGGTCATTTACGCACAGCGTCGCGTTGGCAAGGACGGCAAGGTCTTTAATATTTATAAGTTCCGCAGCATGTATACCGATGCTGAATCTCGTGGTGCCCAGTGGGCTCAGGACGAAGATCCGCGCGTAACGCCATTTGGCAAGTTTATGCGCAAGACGCGCCTAGATGAGATTCCGCAGTTCTGGAACGTATTTAAAGGCGACATGAGCCTCATCGGTCCGCGCCCCGAGCGTCCAGCGTTCTGCGAGGAATTTGAGAAGCGAATTCATGGTTGGCATTACCGCACCATGGTGCGTCCTGGAATTTCTGGCCTTGCCCAGGTGACTGGCGGATACGATCTCCTGCCTAGTGAGAAGGTCATGTTTGACCTCCAGTACATTAAATCAAGAAATATCAAGATGGACATTGTGATTATGCTCAAGACGCTTGGCGTTGTGAGCACGGGAGACGGTGCGAGATAGTGAATATTCTCGTTGTCTGCCAACATTATTGGCCTGAGCCCTTTAACACCTCTGACGTATGCGAAGAGCTTGTGAAGCGCGGCCATTCGGTGACCGTATTGACCGGTCTGCCTAATACGGGAATGCTCAATTCCGATATTCCTGATGAGTATAGAAATGGCAAAAATCGGGTTCAAAAGCGTAACGGCGTAACTATTCTGCGTGCAAATTTAGCACCTCGAAAAACGGGTGC
This sequence comes from uncultured Collinsella sp., assembly GCA_902491055.1. Taxonomy (GTDB): domain Bacteria; phylum Actinomycetota; class Coriobacteriia; order Coriobacteriales; family Coriobacteriaceae; genus Collinsella. The sequence goes on from CABUGI010000011.1 coordinate 11,178, forward strand.
CGCAAACAGGGTTAAAAACTATCTTTCCTTTTGGTACAACGCAGATAAGCTTGCACGAGATATTAAAGATGAGTTTGATGTTGTTCTTGGATACCAGTTTTCACCTGTTATGCAAGTTGATCCAGGTTTGGTTTATGCCAAGAAGCATCACAAGAAGATGCTTCTATATTGCTTTGATCTTTGGCCTATCAGTTTAACTGCGGGCGGTTTTAGCCAGGAGTCTCTTCCTTATAAATGGATGTCTTCTGTAAGTAGACGAATTTATAGTCGGGCTGACAGGATCGCTGTTACTTCACCGTTGTTTGACGAGTATTTCTCAGGCAGTCTTTCCTTGAATAGAGAGCCGTCTGCCTACCTTCCTCAATATGCAGACGATAATTTTGGGACGGTAGGGACTTCTGGTAGATGCGATGGATATGACCCGACAAAGGTAAATCTAACTTTTGCGGGTAACGTTGGACAGGCTCAGTCTGTCGCAACTATTGTCCGTGCTGCCAGTCTCTGTAACAACGAACGAATTGTAGTCCATGTCGTTGGGTCGGGTTCTAGGCTCGAGGATTGCAAACGACTTGCCGAGACGTTAAAGGCTAAGAATGTTGTCTTTCATGGGCGTAAACCTATAGAGGAAATGCCTCGATACTATGCAGCTTCCTCAGCCATGCTGGTTACGTTTGAGGATAGCCCCATGGCAACGTATACGTTGCCCAGAAAAGTTACGACATATCTTGCGGCTGGTAAGCCTGTCTTAGCTGCACTCTCCGGTGAAACTAAGCGCGTAATCGACGAAGCGCATTGCGGCCTTTGTTGCGCTATTGAGGATGCCGAAGGTTTGGCACGTATCTGCGATGAATTTGTTGAACGCGACGACAAAGAACTAATGGGCAAAAACGCCCGCTCGTATTACGAATCCCATTTCTCCAAAGAGATGTTTTTCGACAAATTGGAATCAATTCTTAAGGAACTTGCTGGGGAGAATAATAATGGTTAACACCAACGCATTTAAAGACAAGACCCTGATGATCACGGGCGGCACCGGCTCGTTCGGCAACACCGTGCTCAAACACTTCATGGACACCGACCTAGCCGAGATCCGTATCTTCTCGCGCGACGAGAAGAAGCAGGACGACATGCGCCACCGCCTGCAGGAGAGGTCCCCCGAGCTCGCGTCCAAGGTGCGCTTCTTCATCGGCGACGTCCGCGACGCCCAGAGCGTCCGCGACGCCATGCACGGCGTGGACTACATCTTCCACGCCGCCGCCCTCAAGCAGGTTCCCTCCTGCGAGTTCTTCCCCATGGAGGCCGTGCGCACCAACGTAATCGGCACGGACAACGTCCTGCATGCCGCCATCGACGAGGGCGTGGACCGCGTCGTGTGCCTGTCCACCGACAAGGCCGCCTACCCCATCAACGCCATGGGCAAGTCCAAGGCCATGATGGAGTCGATCATCTACGCCAACGCCCGCAACGGCGCCGGCCGCACCACCATCTGCTGCACCCGCTACGGCAACGTCATGTGCTCGCGCGGCAGCGTCATCCCGCTGTTCATCGACCGCATCCGCAAGGGCGAGCCGCTCACCGTCACCGACCCCAACATGACCCGCTTCCTCATGAACCTGGACGAGGCCGTGGACCTGGTGCAGTTCGCCTTCGAGCACGCCAACCCCGGCGACCTGTTCATCCAGAAGGCCCCTGCCTCCACCATCGGCGACCTCGCCGAGGCCGTGCAGGAGGTCTTCGGCCGCGTGGGCACCCAGGTCATCGGCACCCGCCACGGCGAGAAGCTCTTCGAGACCCTCATGACCCGCGAGGAGCGCCTGCGCGCCGAGGACATGGGCGGCTACTACCGCGTCGCCTGCGACTCGCGCGACCTGAACTACGACAAGTTCGTCGTGGACGGCGAGGTGGAGACCCAGGCCGACGAGTCCTACACCTCCCACAACACCGAGAGGCTCGACGTGGAGGGTACCATCGCCAAGATCAAGACCGCCGAGTACGTGCAGCTGGCCCTGGAGGGCCGCGAGCACGAGGCGGTGCAGTAGGGTGCGCGTCCTCGTCACCGGCGCCAGGGGCTTCGTCGGGAAGAACCTCTGCTGCGCGCTGAAGAACATCCGCGACGGCAAGGACCGCCGCGTCAAATACCAGGCCCTGCTGCCGCTCGAGGTTATGGAGTACGACATCGACTCGACGCCCGGGGAGCTCGATGACTGCTGCTCCCGCGCCGACTTCGTGTTCAACCTGGCCGGCGTCAACCGCCCCAAGGAGCAGTCCGAGTTCATGGAGGGCAACTTCGGGTTCGCCTCCACGCTGCTCGACGCCCTCGAGCGCCACGGCAACACGTGCCCCGTCATGCTGTCCAGCTCCGCGCAGGCGAGCCTGTCGGGCCGCTTCGAGGGCTCGGTCTACGGCGAGTCCAAGCTCGCGGGGGAGGGCCTGTTCCGCGAGTACTCGGAGCGCACGGGCGCTCCTGTCCTCATCTACCGCTTCCCGAACCTCTACGGCAAGTGGTGCCGACCTCGCTACAACTCCGCCGTGGCGACCTTCTGCGACGCCATCGCCAACGGCCGCCCCTACACCGTGAACGACCCCTCGGTCGAGCTGGAGCTCCTCTACATCGACGACCTGGTCGACGAGATGCTGGGCGCCCTGCTGGGGGAGGAACACCGCTGCGGATACGACGGGTTGGAGCGCGTGGAGGGGGATGACTTCTGTTTCGTCCCCGAGACCGACATGAAGAGCCTGGGCGAGATAGTCTACCTGCTCGGGTGCTTCCGCGACAGCCACGAGACGCTGTCGGTGCCCGACCTCGCCGAGGGCTCCTTCTCCAAGAAGCTCTGGAGCACGTTCCTGTCCTACTACGAGCCGGGTAACTTCGCCTACGGCCTCAAGCCCAATATCGACGACCGCGGCTCGTTCACCGAGTTCCTGCGCACGCCCGAGCGCGGCCAGCTCTCCATCAACGTGAGCAGGCCCGGCATCACCAAGGGCAACCACTGGCACATGAGCAAGTGGGAGAGGTTCCTGGTGGTCTCCGGCACTGCCTCCATCAAATTGAGGAAGGTGGGGGAGGACACGGAGGGCAACCCGTTCCCCGTCGACGAGTACGTCGTCTCGGGTTCCGATATGCGCGCCGTGGAGATGATCCCCGGCTACACGCACTCCATCACCAACCTGTCCGACACCGAGGACCTCGTGACGGTCATGTGGGCAAACGAGCCCTTCGACCACGAGAACCCCGACACCTACTACGAGGAGGTCTAGCCGCATGGGCAAGGACTGTTCCGACATCGCATTCAAGGACGACGGCAGACTGAAGCTGCTGATCATTGTGGGCACCCGCCCCGAGGTCATCCGCCTGTCCGAGGTCATCAAGAAGTGCCGCTGCCATTTCGACTGCCTGCTGGCGCATACCGGGCAGAACTACGACTACACGCTCAACGGCATCTTCTTCCGCGACCTGTCGCTGGACGACCCGGACGTCTACCTGGACGCCGTGGGAGCCGACCTGGGCGAGACCGTGGGCAACATCATCGCCGCGAGCTACAAGCTGATGGTTGAGGTCCAGCCCGACGCGCTGCTGATCCTGGGCGACACCAACAGCTGCCTGTCGGCTATCGCGGCAAAGCGCCTGCACATCCCCATCTTCCACATGGAGGCGGGCAACCGCTGCAAGGACGAGTGCCTGCCCGAGGAGACCAACCGCCGCATCGTCGACGTGATCTCCGACGTTAACCTGGCCTACTCCGAGCACGCCCGCCGCTACCTCAAGGACACCGGCTGCGCCCCGGAGCGCACCTACGTCACAGGCTCGCCCATGGCCGAGGTCCTGCACGCCAACCTGGACAAGATCGAGGCCTCGAATATCCTCTCCGAGCTCGGCCTTGAGCCCAGGCGCTACATGCTGCTGTCCGCCCACCGCGAGGAGAACATCGACACCGAGGCGAACTTCACGAGTCTGTTCACCGCGATCAACGCCCTGGCCGAGAAATACGACATGCCGATCCTGTACTCCTGCCATCCGCGCTCCCGCAAGCGCCTGGAGGCCACCGGCTTCAAGCTGGACCCGCGCGTGCGCATGCACGAGCCCATGGGCTTCCACGACTACAACTGCCTGCAGATGAACGCCTTCGCGGTGGTCTCCGACTCCGGCACCCTGCCCGAGGAGTCCAGCTTCTTCGCGAGCGTCGGCCGCCCGTTCCCGGCGGTGTGCATCCGCACCTCCACCGAGCGCCCCGAGGCGCTGGACAAGGCCTGCTTCACGCTGGCCGGCATCTCCGAGAGGGGCCTGCTGCAGGCCGTCCATACGGCCGTCGAGCTCGACGCGGAAGGGTCGCTGCCCGAGGCGCCCGTGCCCGACTACGCCGACGAGACCGTGTCCACTAAGGTGGTCAAGATCATCCAGAGCTACACCGGCATTGTGGACAAGATAGTGTGGAGGAAGAGCCTCTAGTGACGGTTTATGCTCACATAAATACCGTGCCGAACGGCTCGACCGGCGGCATTATGATGAAAGAACATCGTGAGCTTCTCGCGGCCGGCAAAGAATCATATGCGTTCTGGGGTCGAGGCCGTGAGGCGGAAAAGCCGAACGAAATGAAGTTTGCCTCCGATGTAGAGGTTAAGCTCGACCTGCTTCAGACACGCATAGATGGTAAAACAGGTTTTCATAGCAAAAACGCTACGAAACGTCTTCTTGCTCGACTTGATGAGATAAAGCCTGACGTGGTCCATCTTCATAATCTGCATGGCTATTACGTCAACATCGAGATGCTGTTTAATTGGCTCGCGAACCATAATTGTAAAGTCGAATGGACCCTACACGACTGCTGGTCGTTCACGGGCCACTGTGCGTACTTCACGCATGCGAAGTGTGCGCAGTGGAAGGAACACTGCGCGTACTCGAGGCCTTGCTCGCAACTCAATACCTATCCCAAGACCTATTCAAAATCCTCTTGCTCGTGGAACTATGATGAGAAGAACCGTCTCTTCAATCTGGTCCCCTCCGAGCGTATGAAGCTGATAACGCCGTCGCAGTGGCTCGCCGATTTGGTGGGGGAGAGCTTTCTTAAAGATTTCCCCGTGGAGGTTCGCCATAACACCATCGACACCGACGTGTTTAAGCCCATCCCGAGCGACTTCCGAGAGCGTTACGGCATAGGCGATCGATTCATGATTTTAGGCGTAGCTAGCCCATGGACCGAACGTAAGGGGCTTTCTGACTTCGTGCGGCTGGCGGGGCAGCTAGATTCTGACAAGTACGTCATCGTGCTCGTGGGGCTTTCTGAGAAACAGGTCGAAGAGCTGCCCAAGGGAATCGTGGGTCTCACTCGCACAGATTCTCGTGAGGAGCTTGCGGGCATCTACTCGACCGCTGACGTGTTTTTCAACCCTACGACAGAGGATAACTTCCCTACGGTCAATCTTGAGGCTGAGGCCTGTGGTACGTCCGTGGTGACCTATGACACGGGGGGATGTTCTGAGACCGTGAAGTGTGAGGGCTCCCATGTCGTTAACGGTTATGAGGATGCCATCCAAATACTGAAAGAAAGGCTGTCGATATGATACAGAGCCCCCTTTGGTCGATAGCGCGCGTATTCTACAGGAACATCCTGTTCCTAGAGGCACCGTTCTTCACCGACCGCTACATGTACAAGTACACCAAGTATCTCCAGAAGTGCGGAATGGACATCGCCGATTACGACAAACACGGCTTCATTCACAAGTCGGTGTGGTTCGACAGCAGCGAGCGTTATTCGCTCATTAAGATTGGCAGGGCCGTCACTCTTTCGCGCGACGTCATTCTGCTCACGCATGACTATTCTATACGCAACGCGACCAATGCATTCGAGGAAAACCCCGATAACCTTAAGTATAAGTTCCTGAACCTATCTCCATTGGTAGCAATGTTTTTGTCGGGGTCCGAGCCATTCTTCTGCCCGGGACCGAAATCGGCGACGACGTGATTATCGGCGCCGGCTCGGTGGTGAAGGGTAAGGTTCCACCGAAAACTGTCTGGGGGGGCGCCGGCTCGCCAGCTTTGTACGCTGGAGGAGTACTACAAGCGGCATAAGTACAAGCATGACTACACGATTGAGTAAGGCGGCTTAATGACGAACGGGCAACCCATACGCGTGCTGCAGGCCGTGCCATCTATGGGACATGGCGGTATCGAGCACTTCCTCATGAACCTGTATAGGGCCATCGATAAGGACAAAGTTCAGTTCGATTTCATGTACCGCGTGTCCTACGAATGCGTGTTCGACAAGGAGATCGATGCCATGGGAGGACGTATTTTCAGATGCGTTGACCCTGACAGACATCCTGTAAGGTCAGGTAGGTTCTACCGATCTTTCTTCGCCGAGCACCCTGAGTTCTGTGCGGTCCACGAGCATCGATCGGGTTGCGACGGGTTTTTCGGGCTCATGCGCGCTGCAAAGCACGCTGACGTGCCCATTCGCATCCTGCATTCGCACAACTCCCAGAAGGGCTGGGCATACAACCCGGTGAAAGACCTGACAGACGCTTTCAATGCGCCGCGCCTCGCTGCTTTCGCAAACACGTTCGTGGCTTGTTCCGACGTGGCGGCGACGTACTTGTACGGGCGTTGTCCCAAGGCGTTTGACGCGTGCGTAGTCCGCCCGAACGCCATAGACCTTAGCGCGTTTGTTTTCAATCCCTCGGCGCGAGCCGATGTACGCGAGCGCTATGGGATCGATCACGACGCCTTGGTCGTCGGCCATGTCGGGCGCTTCGTCTCCGAGAAGAATCAGGTGTTTCTCGTGGAAGTGGTGTCTAGGCTCCGTTCCGATGGAGTACGAGCCGAAGCGCTCCTCTTGGGCGATGGCCCTCTTCGCGACAAAGTTTCGAGCAAGGCCGACTCTCTGGGCATTTCTCAGTACGTGCACTTGGCTGGCATACAGGAAGACACTGCCTCACACTACTCCGCGATGGACGTGTTTTGTATGCCGTCGCTCTTCGAGGGGCTGCCCGTTTCGTGCGTGGAGGCACAAGCGAGCGGGCTTCCCATGGTCCTTTCCGCAGATATCAGCCACATGGCAGATATCTGCGGGCACACCGCTTTCCTCGATCTGAATGAAAGCGCGAGTTCATGGGGTAATGCAATCCGAGCCGCAGCAGAGGGCGGTCGGCACAACGGCACTTCGGCTCTTCGTACCGCCGGTTACGACATCGCCACCGCCGCCCAAGAGTTCGAGAGGTTATACCTGAGCGGGGTGTCTGCATGAGCATGCTTCTTTCGAGGAATGCGAAGCCCGATATAACTGTTTACAAGGTGCTTTGCATAGCAATCATGGTGCTCCAGGCGCTCGGCATTGTTTGTGTTCCTCACTTTTACGACTACGGCCTTATGTGCTTCGTCTCGCTGGCGCAGTTGGCATTATTCGTCGCCGTGGCGCTCATGTCCCCGAGCCGACAACCTTTCGTCATCCTCTTCCTGGTTGCCAACTGGATCTTCAACTGCGGACAAATCGCCTGCATCGCTGCGGGTTATGGGACAGATGACGTCCTAAATCTTGACTTCCGGTGGTATGGATCGCCGTCAACAATCGAAAGTGCGTTCCGCTTCTATCTCTACTCACAGACGCTCGTCGCCGCAGGAGCACTGCTGCTTCAAAAGACGCCGATTGACGTTCCAGTTAACGTTGCTATCGGGCAATTTGTCGAGCATAAGTCACTTGCAAAATGTCTCATATTTGCCGGCCTACCCTTCTGGCTGTACGTGAATGGATCCAAGATAATTGGTGCCGCTTCGGACGCCTATCGCGGCGTCTATTCCTTGGTCATTCCAGCGCCCATCCAAGCGCTCTCCTTTTTCTTCGAAGCCGGTTTGTTGCTGATGTTGTTGGTCCTCGGTAGAGAGCGCAGGGGGACTACTCTCTTTTGCGCGGTCATTGCTATCAACGTTGTGCTTATGACAACGGGAAGTAGGCAGTACTCCGTTTGCTTTCTCGCGGTCTGGTGCTTGATTTATTTCTGCTACTTAAATACTCCGTCACCTGGCAGGGCTTTCGGCCTAATTGTTGCTTGCGTCTGCCTCCTGTTCCTGGTCGATGCTTTCGGTGAACTCAGGACAACTGGCTTCTCTTTTGAGGCTTTTAGTGCTTATTTGGCGAAGGCCTCGTTCTTTGATGTCGTCTGGGACAGTTTGGGCGAGTTCGGAAGCGCATTCTCGACTCTTGTCATAAGTATGTCCAACGTCCCGTCCATTCTTTCATACGGCATGGGATTAACTTACGTTGCAGGTTTCCTTTCCGTCGTTCCCATGCTCGTGAGCCGTTTCCCCCTTCTTAAAGAAGCGACCCAGTTTACAAAGATGATAAGCGGTTCGGCCTTCCTTGGTGGCTCGATGCTCGGCGAGTTCTTTTATAACTTCGGTTGGCTGGGCATCGTGGGTTCGTTTTTAGTTGGCGCCCTTTTGGCCTGGTGTCAGAGTTGTCTTAATGAAGCCGAGGATGGGAAATGCAACATTTATACTTGGGTTTCCGCCGTTCTGGCAGTGTTCCTTCTTCTTTTCATTCGTGGCTACTTCACCGACGCGATCATGAAACTCGCATACGTGTATCTATTTATCTGGCTAACGAGCTGTCTGAGGAAATACGGGTCGCGGCATAGGTCATTCAACTGTGACGGGAATCCGGAAGAGGCGGATGCGAAATGAACCGCCCCTTCTTCTCAATTTGTATCGCGGCATACGACGCACAACGCTTTATCGACGAGTGCCTTGAATCCATATTGGCACAGGATTGTCACGATTACGAGGTGATTATCGTAGACGATGGCTCTTTGCAGCCCTTGGTCCTCGACAAGGCCATTTGCACGCTGCTGCCGTCGTGTAAGCTGATACGCACCGACAACGGTGGGCCCTACGCAGCGCGGCAAACGGCTTTCGAAGTCGCAGGCGGTATGGCTGTCCTCTGCATCGATTCTGATGATAAACTTCACGACCCTTCCGCCCTGTCGAAAATCAAACGTGCTTTCGAGAACGGCGCCGACATTGTGCTTTTCAACGCAACCTCGTCCGAGCGTAAATCATCTCTTATGTTCGATTTCTCCGCGCTCGGTGAGGGTGGACCTGTTGAGGAGGACTCAGTTTGGGCTTTATTCAGCAAAGGCTATTCACTGAATAGCCTTTGCTGTAAAGCGTTCAAGCGATCGATTTACAGCAAAGGAGAAATAAACCGCCCCAGACTTCTTATGGCTGAGGACAGGCTGCAATGCCTTGAGATTATGAGCCGTGCACGGTCCTACTGGCTTATCAACGAGCCACTTTACTTCTATCGGCCAAACCCTTCATCCACCACCAACGCGGGCTACAATCCTGCCTACTTTGCTCAGGTATGCTATGTGGAAGAGGAGGTAGTCGCGTACATGGAACGACGCGGCATGCCGCTCGGGAGCTGGGCGCGCTATTTCCTTTCATATACCTCGAGTGCTCTTTTGGGCGTGCGGTACAACCGAAACCTTAACTTCGCAGCCCGCCGGGATTCATATGCCTCCGTTCGCGGCGAGCGCATTGTGGGGCTTGCTGCGGAGCGTTGTGCTGTTGGCTCGCTTGCCAAAGTGGACGCACTACGACTCCGTCTCATGCTTGACAACAGGTATACGGCGCTTGACGCGAGCATGTTGCCTTGGAGGATTGGATCTGCGATTAAGCGGTTGGCTAGAAGGGGCGTTGAGAGGAGAATATGAGTAAAAAAACGGTTTCTGTCATTGTGCCGTCATACAATGTCGCCTCTACCGTTGTTAGGTGTCTTGACTCAGTGTACGCACAGACGTATGAAGATCTCGAGGTCGTCGTCGTCAACGACGGCTCGACGGATAATACGCTACAGGTGCTCCGCGATTACCGCAGGGCCCATATGACCTTGGTTTTGATTGACCAACACAACCAAGGTCTATCTGCAGCACGCAATACCGGACTTGATGCGGCAACGGGCGAGTATATCTATTTCCTTGATTCCGATGATTACCTTGGGCCGGAGGAAATTGAGCTTCTAGTTGATGCTATGGATGAGGGTATGGACATGGCTGTGGGCGGCATGACGTACGTCGACGCCGACGGCAACGTCCTGAGGACGGTGTGCGACCCTGCATGCCACCTGGAAGAGCTCGGCTACTGGGACCGCGTCTACGGCAACCCTAATGGGAACTCAGTAGAGTACATAGTTAGCTGCGGGAAGCTCTACCGTGCAGACCTCTTTAAGCAGGCACGCTTCGCTCTCGGCAAGATCCATGAGGACGAGTTCATGCTTCACCACATCGTCAAGCAGTGCGGTGGCGTGGCTGTCGTTCCGGTCAGTAAGCTGTATTACGTTCAGAACAATGCATCTATAACGCATCGACCCTCTGCGCGCTCGAAGCTCGACATCGTCGAGGCTTTCCTGGACAGGAATCGGTATTTCCTTGATAGGGGCTTCTTTGACCTGTTCTGGACGTCCCTTTGCCAAGTAAAGGCTGCGCTTGTCGATTCCTATTGTGTCATCTCTAATGAGGTGGAGATGTCGCGCTGGCATGACCTCAAGGAGGACTGGAATCGTGCGTTCGCGGTTGGCAGGCGCCATTTCGATCTCCGCGACAGGCATTGCGTTTCATGTCTTGCCTATCGCTGTTTTCCCACATTATTTAACAAACGCAACAGCCATCCGTCTGACGAAGGGACACAATGAGTTTCACCGAATTTAAGGGCCACATCTCTTGCGAGGTGCGTACGAGAGAAATGCTCCGGCGCTTCGCCCGGAACCAGAAGTCCTCCTCGAGGACGGCGATCATGATTTCAACTCCCAGCCACGGAAACCTGGGCGATCAGGCAATCGTCTATGCCCAAAAGCGCTTCCTCGCCGACGCGCTCCCCGGTTTCTCCGTGTTCGAGATCCAGCGCTACCAGTACGAGCTCGCGCGGAAGACGATACAGAGTATGGTGCGTCCCTCCGACATCATTGTCGTTGACGGAGGCGGCAACGTTGGCACTCTGTGGCCCGAGGAGAATGACAAGATAAACGACATCGTCAGCCGTTTCATAGATTGCAGTGTCCTGGTTTTCCCCCAAACGGCGTACTTCGAGGACTCCGAGCGAGGGCAGGAGTGTGAGCGCGAGACAGCCGCCGTTTACCGATCAAATCCGAACCTCGTGTACTTCTCGCGTGACCGGAGGACGTTCGAGACCATCGGTAGGCTCACGCCCGATACGCCGAACTACTACGTGCCCGACATCGTTCCGTACATCAATGACGCGCCATTCTCCACTGAGCGGTCGGGTGCCCTGCTGTGCTTGCGCGACGACAAAGAGCGCGCACTCGATGACGAGGTTGTAAAAACGATTGATTCCGTCCTTGTCGAACTTGGGATTCAGGCTGGCCGTACGTCTACGGTCGTTGCGGAGCCGACAAGGATTTACGAGGGGAACAGGGACGCCATTCTTGGCGCCAAGTGGGCGGAGTTCTCTACCTCCGAGCTGGTCATCACCGACAGACTTCATGGCATGTTTTTCTCTGCTATCACTGGCACTCCATGCGTGGCGTTGGACAATTTGAGTCACAAGGTCTCTCAGGGCTTCGAGTGGATCGAGGGGATTCCGAACGTTCGCCTTGCCCGTACGCCCGATGAGATTCCGGTCCTTACCCGGGAAGCTCTCGCCGCAGGCCCCCACAGGTACAGCCGTGCGCCCTTGGATCCTGTATACGGGCAGATGAGGGAGGTGATTCGCCGTGCGGTCGAATAGGCTCGCCACTGCGTTCAACGTTGCTTCCGCCATTATCACCCTTGGTGTGCAGATGGCCGTCAGCTTCTTCCTCTCTTCCTACCTGGTGGCAACGCTGGGGGAAGTAGCCAACGGCTTCACTCAGCTGGCAAACAATTTCGTCTCGTATGCCTCACTGGTAACGATCGCGTTCAACTCGATGGGATCGAGGTTTATATCTGCGGCGTACCACCGCGGCAAGATTGAAGACTCCGTCGCCTACTATTCGACACTTATCGTCTGTAACGTAATTCTGTGCCTGATCTTCTTGCCAGTGGCCATTGCCGTGCTTGCCAATCTTGGGTCAATTGTGGACATGGGCAACGCCGACCCCGCTGACGTTGGGATGCTCTTTGCGTTTGTATTTGCCAACTTTGGCGCCAACCTTTTCGTGTCCCTGTTCTGTTCGGCTATGTTTGTTGTCAACAAAGTCTACATCCAGAACGCCATTAACCTCTTTCGCAATGTGCTCAACGCGGCGCTGCTCGTATTCGTGTTCAGTTTCTTCACGACACGTGTGTGCTATGTCTCGCTCATTGCGCTGCTGCTCACTATCGCGAGCGCGCCCGTTTGCTTTATTATCAAGCGCAAGGTCGTTCCCGAACTTACTTTCAACGCGAAAACGTTCTCAGGCAAGTTCGTACGTGATCTGACGTCTTCTGGCATCTGGAACACGGTGAATCAGTGCGGCAACATCCTGACCACCGGGCTTGACTTGCTTTTCGCCAACTGGTTCGTGGGTGCGAGCCCCATGGGCGTTCTTTCGGTGGCAAAGACCATGCCAACCGCAATTACCACGCTCGCCACCACACTCAACAACAACCTCGAGCCGGAGCTTGTGATCGTCTATGCCAAGGAAGGGGCAGAGGGTCTATACCGTCGTCTGAAACTTGACATTCGCCTATCAAATCTCATCGTCGCCGTGCCTGTCGGCGTCTTTTGTGCGCTTGCTCCGGAGTTCTACCGGCTCTGGATGCCTTCACTTGATGCTTGGGAGCTCACGTTCCTTTCAATCCTCACGATTTGTAACTTCATACCCTGGGCTGGGCTACAGGTGATTTACAACGTCTTTACGGTGATGAACAAGCTCAAGGTAAACTCCGTCTCATTCCTGTGCGGTGCTGTTCTCAACTTAATACTAGTCCTGTTCGCTCTCAATTTCACCAACCTGGGAACGTATGCGATCGCAGGAGTCAGCGCATTGATTTCCATTACAAGGAATCTCATCATCATTGCACCTTATGTCGCAAAGTTAATCGGCAAATCCTTGTGGACAATGTATCGCGAGGCGCTTGTGTCTCTGCTTAGCGTCGGCGTCACCATTTGTGTTTCTCTCAGCATAACAACCGTGGTAGCTACCGCGACATGGTGCGGACTGCTCATCGCCGTGTTGCTATCATGCTTTATTTGCTGGTCGATCGTGTTCTGTACCACCTTTTCAACCGAACAACGATGCGCCTATCTAGCGCTTGTTAAAGGCATTCTTACTCGGTAATAGCTTTTATTGATTGGAATCTTATATGAAGAAAGTCATTTTATTTGGCATCCCGTTGTCTGTATGTAATTTGCGTTGCCATTACTGTTATCTATCGCAGCGGCCAAGTAGTTATGAAGGCGTCATTCCGCAGATGAAATACTCACCCGAGCAAATCGCTTACGCCATGAGGAAAGAGCGCCTTGGGGGTATTTCATATTTTAATCTCTGCGCTGACGGGGAGACGCTTCTGCTGCCGGAACTCGCTCAGTACGTTAAGCTTCTCGCCCTCGAAGGGCATTACTTGGAGATTGTCTCGAACATGGTGCTCACCAAGAAACTTGAGCCTCTGCTCGATCTCGAACCTGACGTTCTCTCGCATGTGGAGTTCAAATGCTCGCTACATTACCTAGAACTAAAGGAGAGGGGGCTTCTCAAGCGATTCGCTGAGAACGTAAACGCCGCCTGGGCGGCGGGTGCGTCCTGCAATGTTGAGATAACCCCCTCTGATGAGCTTGTTCCTTTTATCCCAGAGGTCAAAAAATACTGCATGGAAAACTTTGGGGCGCTCGCACACCTCACGATTGCGCGAAATGATGCCACTAGTGGGATTAATCGGCTAACTAATCTCTCTTCCAATGAGTACTATGCCGCTTGGAACCAGTTCAATTCCTCTTTCTTCGATTTCAAGAACACAATTTTCGGCGTTAAACAGACTGGGTTTTGTGAAGCAGGATCTTGGATGTATTACGTTGACATGTCCACCGGCGAAGCACGTCAGTGCTACAAAGGGTGCAGCGTCGGCAATGTGTTCGCGAACCCTGACGAGCCGCTTCCGGACAAGCCGATTGGCCGCTGCCATGACCCCCATTGCTACAACGGGCACATGCTTATGACGGCAGGTCTTATTAGCGGAGTGACTGAAATAGGCTATGGAGACATCCGCGACCGCGTGAGAACAGATGGCACACACTGGTTGCGCCCTGAGCTGAAAGCTTTTTTCAACACAAGGCTCGGAGATAGCAATGAAAATCCTTCCGGCTTTAACAAAACGATTGCAAGAATTGAGAGCTCTGCTTCTTGGAATGCGTTGCGCGTTAAGTCAAAGGTCCAACGTCTGTTAGGATAAGCAGTTTAATTCAAACGTCTCTTTACGCCAGCTCGTTGAATTCGATCCAAACATTCCTGTTGCAAGACTGCAAGTTAAGTGTCGTTAAAGTTTCTAGACGACCATTTGTTATTCGAGGAAGGACTCCGTCCTCTATAGTCCAATCGTAATATAGGTGCCAGAATATCAGGCTAGCTGATATTCTGGCACCTATTTGTTTATCCAACATTTGAATGGTTCGAAAAGCCAAAATGGCGATTGCATTGGAAATGTTGGTGTTAACCCTAGCGCGCTTACACCAACATTTCTGACTCGATCGAGCCAACAAGAGTAACGACAAAAAAATAATAGGGCCATTTATCATCTCGCTTGCTAATGCTGTCCTTAATTGTACAGGCTTCTAATCCGAGAGTCCGTTGCTGCTTTTGAAGCAAGCAATCTATTTAACCGTTTATTACTCCTTGCTGGAGAACCTTTCGCATAGTCCCACTATATGGATACTGAATCAGAGAATTCTGAATGCCGAACGATAATTGTAGTATTGCCAATTGATTTTAGTGGCGGGGGAGACAATGGACCTAACGAATCTACCTGAGTACATCTCGGCGATTGTGGCAATCATCGCATTGTTCATTTCTTGTTACCAAGCTCGTCTCAGTAATAAACAGTCTCTATTTAATCGACGTTTAAATATTTGGATAACCGTCGATAAACTCATGAGCGTTTACGCAAAAAACGCGAAGAACTTGGAACATGGTGACGAGCCGCAAATGGCTATCGGCCTACTATTTGAATTGCTGACTAACACAACGTACCTGCAATCAATTTCAACCTCAATAAATCATGTGTTAGATGCCGACCCTCAACTCAAATTGCATTTAAAACTTGATGAAATGAAATCGCTCGCCATGGAGGCAAGATTTTGCTTCAAAGGAAAGAGCGGAGACGCAATAGCCGAATTCATAGAAGCTTATCAATCCCTTTTGTTTTCAATGTATCAGTATCAGATTCTATTAAATAAGATGTCTCAGAGTGCAAAGGAATATCAATGGACGCTTGAACAGGCTTCTGAAAAGTTAGATGAGCCCAATCAACGGAAAGATCTCTTTGAAAAAGAAAGCGTTCTTGCTGCCTCATATATGACTCTATGCCAGCTAAACAAGAGAGGAACAATTCAGCGCCAAATACAACTAGCAGGTCCTATATGGCGCTGAGAGAATGGATAGATTACATGTCGATTAGTGGCAGCACTCCGTATCTACCGATTGTCCAAGCAAGCTATCTCGTGACACAGTTTGACCGTTTCTAGTGGCTCATATGATGGCCTTCGCCTGCTGTTGGAGGACTTTTAGGATAGAAGTAATTACATTAAGGATATGCCTCACGGGAGCACGATAAAGCCTACTTAAACGGACAAGCTCGTAGCAGAGACAGGGCGTACGCGAAGGACTTGTTTGGCGACATCTGGGGAGTGCGATGGCCCCGCTTCTCTCGGACCTCAATATAATAGGAGCAATATAACTGGCTCGTATTAGTTACGTAGACCCGAGCTAGCATTTAGGTATAAGCAAGCGGATCGGTATTAATAGGTTGACTGCAGGCACATAGAAATCCTTTTAATTAATTACAGCAATTTCAATGTGATTCACACTACTAAATTGAAGTATTTCATAAATATCTATGCAGCTATTTGATTAAACTATTGTTCATTAAGTAGCCTATCTTAAGGTCGGCAATGGAATCTCAATTATGTGACAAGCTCTTTGCTCCTTCCAAGCCTTACTGGGCATATTGGCAAGAGTTATCCGAAGATGCTGTTTATAACGGACTAATGCTTGGCGGTTGGTTTGCCGACAAACTACCGCCGATTTTTTCGGCAGAACAATTTGTTACGTATTGCAATAATCGCAAAATGGCAAGCAACGATTCACGCTCAGAGTGGATTAGATTTAATTACATTCGGTGCAATGGACAATATCGAAAATTCGGCATACCAACCCCCTTCACCTACGAGCGACTCGTCCGCGGTTTAGCCGACAATTGGGGCGATATAGTCCGTCACGTTCAAAAATACACATTACCGCAGCCTTATGCAGTTAGCAGGATTCATCCTCGTGTGATTCCCGATTCGCAAGCAATATTCCAAATGAACTATTCAAACTGGATGACTGATCCTAACCCTGAACCAACTATTCTTATTGGTAAAAAATATCTCGTGAAATGCGACATCTCCACTTGTTTTCCGAGTATATACACGCATTCTTTGCCTTGGGCGATTATGGGAAGGGATAACGCAAAGCAAAATAGAAGTTCCCGTCGGGGCGGTTGGGCGAACGAAATCGACGGACTACTTCAAAAGGCGTGCGACGGCGAAACCCACGGATTACTTATCGGTCCACACGCTTCCAATGTTGTCTCAGAATTAATTCTCACAGTTATCGATGCTAGCTTATTTAACAAAGGTTATAGATTCATTCGAAATATCGATGACTACAATTGTTATGTCGCATCGCGATACGAGGCCGAGCAGTTCATCATCTCGTTGCAGGAAGAGCTGTCCAAGTTTCGTCTAACACTGAATCAGAAGAAAACTGAAATACTAGAATTACCCATAGCGCTTTCTAATGGCTGGGTAAATTCATTAAGGCGCAATGAACCTAATAAATCGGACCCGCTTGATTACAAAGATGTGTCATCTTTTTTGGAATACGCGACCAGTCTTCTTCCTTCTTACCAGAATAATGCCTCAATATTGCTATACGCGTTCAAAATGCTCGCATCGCGATCACTAAAGCCTTCGGCTAAAGCCTATTTTCGGGACTATGCTATGCACCTTGCAATCGTATTTCCTTATTTGCTGCCGTCATTCGAGAAAGCAATAATTGAGCCTTTGAGTATGGACAAAGATTATATTGAGTGTCTCTCAAAGGTTATTATCTCTGATTGTCTTAATCACGGTGATCACCTTTCGGTTTGCTATGGCCTTTACTACGCAATAAAGTTCGATTTTAAGGTTGATATGCCCGATTTTGAAGATATCAAAAGGGCTAATGACTGTCTTTTATACTTATTCGTCTATCTTTACGCCAAGCATTTTGGCGATGGAAATTTGCTTGATCGTCTTACAAAGCATGCTAAGGAATTCCCAATAGAAGGGCGTGAATTTGAAGAGATGTGGCTTTTTCTCTATCATATTCGACCAAAAGAGTGGTTACCGTCCGATGAGTGGAGGGCCATTAAAAAGAGGGGAATCAAGTTCATTAAACCCGAATATTTAAATTAGTGATTGGATATTTTTATTTAGCTTCTATTGAGGTGCAGCGATGACTGGACGTATCCCTTGGACTCGATATTCAGGTGAGGATATCGAGTCGGTTCTTGCGACGTTTATTTCTCTTGAAGAGCGAGACGCCATTAAAATTCGACCTTCTAGGGGCGATGGAGGAATTGACCTTATCGTTTACCTTGATGCTGAAACGGTCGACATATATCAAATTAAGAAATTTGCTGAAAATCTAAAAAACGGCCAGAAAGCTCAGATTGAGAATTCGTGGCAGGAATTATCGGCAACTACAGCCGAGTTGCATGTAAAAATAAATAGCTGGCATCTTGTGATGCCATTAGATCCCACAAACGAGAATCTAAGATGGGCTAAGGAACTGGTTGAACCTTCCGGTACAAAATTCATCTGGGATGGCCTTTCAAGAGTTGATGGCTGGGCGTCCAAATATCCAGAAGTAATTGATTACTACTTTTCTAATGGAAAAGAAGAGGTCTCTGAATATGCTGCGAAACTGCTCTCCATGGCCAATCTTCCAGACTGCAGCGATCCAGTCATTCTCGAGAATAGGCTGCGCGGTCTTTGTTCCAATCTAGATAAACTCGATCCATACTATGCATATTCAGTTCACGTGCTCTCAGAATACGACAAACGAGATGATTTCAGCACGCGTGCTCCTGGTGTTGTTGTGTCCCAAATTCTAGTAACCCCCGGGTCAGGCCGAATCGCAATCGACGTAATTGAAAAGACGCCAATAGCTTCAATGCTGCATCCATTAACGTTTTATGTGAAAATTATTGCAGGGACTGATGAAGAAAAAGAGCAGGCCCAGAATTTTATCGAATATGGCATGCCCTTCACTTCGTTGCCGGCGGAAGTAATTGACCAAGATTGCCAATTACCTGTTGGTCGTTCCTATGAAGGATTTCGAAGGGGGATCATTAAGAGCTTTGACCTGAATACATCAAATTGCATAAGGTCGGCATCGTTATTCTGGGAGGGATGCGGTGAGCTACAGTTAATAGTTGACAAAACCACCCATGGAACTAAAGGAGTATTCTTTTCTGCCCACGATGATACAGAAACCTTCAAGTTGAACTTTAAATGGGATGCAAGTCAGCCCGGCGGCACCCTTAACTACGAGTTTTCATTTAGCAATTTAGCCAATAAGCGTTCTCGAGACGTTGCAAGAACCTATCGATTTTTAAGCGAAGCCACTGATAAAAAGGTGGATCTCCGAATCAATGGCACGAGCGCCCTCTCTTTCAATCTCGACATTAGGGATGATCTGATTGATTTAAACAATAAATTATACGGTCTGGCGGTTGCGCTAGAAACCGTTAACAGGGCTGCGGACAGTGAAATGCCATTTCCAGACGTTTATAAAACTACTAAAGGAGAAATTGCAAATCTTAGAGACGCGGCAAGACTACTCGATGGTGAATCGGTTGTATATAGCTGGGAATCGCATTGGTTTAATCTGGATGGGGATAAAGTTCAAAACCTTGAATGTCCCTCTTTAGCCCTCTGGATAAAGCCGTTAACTGTTAGGCTTGGAGATAGAGGGGTATTCTGCGGTTTTGCACAGACTACTTTAGTTGTCGGTTCTTTCGAATGCTCAACAGACCAAACGAATGATTTTGAGCGGAAGCTAGTTTTAAGTCCAGATGATCAATATGGAAACAAAGCCGTACGCGTAATGGTTCCACCAAATGAAGAGGTGTTGAAGGGCCGAGATGCCTTATGGACCATTCGTCCTCCAAAAGTAGCAGATTGGTTAACAATAGTTGAAGCTGCCGAATCGTCAGATCAAATGCGGCTACCAGAGTAGAATCGCGTGCTGTCAAAATCGACAATGCCATGAATCCCAATTTTGGATCTAAAGGACCCCATTCGATATCATCCGACCTTCCATTCACCGACTGGCAAAACGATTTACACCTAATTATCGTCACTGCTCAGAGGCATTTTCTTTATTTAAGGCCTAATCCCGCTAGACTAATAACTGCTGCTACCAGGGCATTTTCTGGTGCACATTCTATTGGCTCTGCGAAGATCGGAGCGGGTATGTTTGCTGCCGAGTCCTACACCAGCCGTCATTACATTGCGATTGTTGCCATGGCCTGCCTATGCGTTTTGCGGTAGTGTCGAGAAAGTTGGTGTAGAGCCCGATCCGAAGCGAGTCGGCCCGGCGTCCTGGAATCTGGAATACGGTTGATATCCTATGCCGCCTCG